>MVQW01000028.1 GCA_002067265.1 Methanomethylovorans sp. PtaU1.Bin073
GAATGCTACTCCATCACCTTCAGTGCTTATCAGCTCATCGAGCTGCTCTATTTGGTCACTGAGCTTGATGGACAGGGCATTTGGCTGCAGTTGACACGCATCACGGACAGTCTTCATAGATTAAAACCTCTCATAACTTGCATGTTATCTTTCTTCTTATTGGTTTGTGCCTAGTAGAATATCAATTATCTGTAGCATCTCGGTTTCTTGAGAAAAGTGAAACCATTAATGAATACTGTGCTTCTTTATTTTATACAGTATAGCAACTCTTTTTATTACTTTATAAATATTACGGCTTTGTGATACATTCGTTTAGGGGATAACAGTGTCTATAAAGTGCTGCATAATATGGTAATTATTCACTTTATTAGAATATTGGTAAACCTTTAAAACTATTTTGTATATTTCTCTGTACCTTTACGTGCTCTTTATCGTCGAGTAATAAATTCTTTTCATGAACGACGCATTGTACTTATCATACTGGTTGCAGGCAACCTCATAGCTCTCCAAGCAGGGCGATTGATCGGTTGTTCTACCAGGGCGTCTTCGGTGTAGCCGGGGTGGGACCATGGTTCAGTTAACTCCTAAAAGCAGTTCTATCTGATCTTTTATCATCTGCGTTCTTTTCTCGAGGAACGCCGGGAACTTCTCGAAGGTCAGATCAACATCTGGAATTAAGTGCTCCTTCTTGTAAACCTGAAGATTAGCTGGTTCTGGATGTGTTTCGTTCAGCCATGCCTCAAAATCTTTGTCTGACTTATTCTGATTTATTAGTCCTTGAAGGAGCTGAAGATTTCCAAGGTCATCTTTGTGGTCAAGCCAACGTGTCCATTCATTTTCCATGATGCCTTTTTCACTTAATCTCTTTTCTGTAAACATGC
Source organism: Methanomethylovorans sp. PtaU1.Bin073 (assembly GCA_002067265.1). Next base: position 882 of record MVQW01000028.1, read on the forward strand.
TCCGAGGAAAAATATGATCGATATGGAAATGCTGGTCGTATTTTAGCCAAGGATAGAGCAACGAAAGCACTGTGAAGGTGCCCTGTTTCCCGTAGCGAAAATCAAGCAAATTATCAATTTGGTCAGCATCGAAACTCATCGATTTTGAACTCCCTTTCAGCCTTTCGTAAATAGCCTGTTCTGGAAAAGTCCCATCATTATTTGCAATAACAGTACGAACTTCACTTAATACCTGATCAGACTGACCGCTGAAAGTCTGCTTTAACAAAGCTCTTATCAGCCACCTACGCATGGAATCTCTATTGTTTTTGTACTGGGGAGAGAGGACTAAATTATCAGGATTCCCTTGTTTTTTAATGAAATAGGCCAGAGGGATTATGGCATTCGCTGAGATTAGAGTGTCCCGGTTATATCCCCAAGACGAAACCAGCCTGACCGTTGTGGTCAATGCTTCCCGGATATTTTTCCATTGCTTCTCAATTGAGCTCATATTCTCGCGATTGAAGCTGTTCACTTTAAATGCTATCGTCTTAATGTCACCCAAAACCAGCGCAGCTTTAAGGATGAAATCCTTACTGAAATTGAAAGATTCCCCCATCTTATTCAGATTGTCTTGAAGAGTGTTGATTTCCTTTTTGGCATCCAGTTCTTTCCAAAGAGCGATTGCAATGGACATAAGCATGTCCGAGTAACTGAGAGGAGTTCCACCGGAGTTAATGCGGATGAAAATGTTCAGTGCCTTCTCAGGATTGTCATCTTCTTCTAAGAAAAAAATCAATGTTTGTTTTTCACAGATCACTTGCCACAAAAGAGAAAGAGTTTTTGAAGGATGGTTTAACTCTTTAGATATAAGGTTTCTTTCCACACAAAAATGGAATACATCCGCTAATTCTTTAAACTTTAAGATTTCCCCCACTGGAAACCAAAACACTTCATCTGACGTTATAGCATCTTGTTCTTTGAGAAACTTAAATTTGAACGCCATATCTGCTTCATAATCGGGTTTTGCTAGTAGGTTAATATAGAGGCGTCTCTTTGGAAAAGCGTACTCACTGCTCCATCTATAATATGGTATCTTGTCCGCATACGTACCCTTAAGTCCAAGATACAATGCTGTTAGACGCTGCTGGCCATCGAGAACAGCTATTCTTGTCTTTGTATCGCCAGTCAGGTCAATCGGTTCATTGTGGCGATGGTCTCGCTCGTGATACTCATCCATAAAAGTGTAGAATTGAAAATCCTGCAATCGCTCCGGCTTAATGCTCCAGAATAGTAACGATCCGATGGGATAACCCCGCATTAAGGAGTCGAAGAGTCGTTCTATTTGTTCCCCACCCCATACAAACTCTCTCTGGATTGCAGGAAGGATATAATCGCGATTGGTGATTTTGCGAGTTGCTTCAGCTATAGTTATCGGTGTTTGTATGCTCATTCTATTTTCTCCATTGATTCAAAGTGAGATCTTTCATTCTACCGGCTATTTATTTTCAAGTTTATGTTACCCCAGGAACGGTGATGTTCAATTATGATTCACCCACTTCATCAGAGATTAATATGGAGAACAGAAACTGGTTGGTCATGCACCATAGGTGAGCTGCAAAGTGTTTTTCCATATGATTCATGCATTTTCATCCGTAATCGTATATAGTAGCTAACAAACTATTACAGTTAAAAGTAATAAAAGTGTCCCACTTTCGCTGTAAATTCCCTGTACATATGCATCTTCTTAATCTTCCTGTCATGTTTTACAATATTTACGTACGCTGCTCAGGCTAGGTAATGTCCCAAATTTGGTGTAATTACCGTACATCTGCTCTACTGTTGATCTTTACAGATAAATATCTGTTTTCGACAACTCATTCTTCATTGAAATACATCATATTAAGGAAGTCATCTTTAGAACTTGAAGCCTCTTTGTGCCTATCATAGTGCAGACATACTACCTCATAACTTGCCAAATCAAATGCATTTTAGAATATATCTAAGCACCTCCTCAGTTTGTAAATCCAATGAGCAATGTTCGATAATCAGGAGGATACTAAGTTGCGTACAAATTCATGAAGCAATGTAAAATTAATGGGAACCATGTAATTTCTGAGGCAAATCCCATTTTCAAAATTCTACCTTTATTTATATACTCGCACGAAAAACTGTCATATCTCGAAGGTATTGTATTTTTATAATAACGGCTATTGATAGTGAAAATGTATATATACATATATCTCGTATTAGCAGCCATAGACAAAAATGGAGTTTTTGCCGTGACTAGAACAAAACAGACTGTTAGTTGCACCATAGATAATGCAATTCTGGATAGAATCAATCATGATCGTGGGACTGGAAGCACATCCGCATTTGTAAATTCTATCCTCAGAGAACATTATAAAAGAGGCCAAAACAATGAGCAGTGATAATATAGAACCAAAAGCGAATTCAATACGAGATGAACAAGCTAATGCCCTCGTAGAAGAGTACGATATAACATTTGATGAAGCATCCAAGATATCTCTGAGTGCACTAGAATTGCTGATGCAGATTCTGAGATCAATCTCACCAGAAGATCTTGGTCGCGTCTTCAGCATTGCATTCATGATGTCTGAAACAATGGTAGAGATGAAGAAAGAAGCACAGAATGATTTCATCTCATCTAAGGCTTATATCAAAGGAAACAAGATGTTACTTGACAGTTCATTGTTCAGTTTATTGGACGATATAGAACTTGAAAGACTTATGAAGAGGTATGATCTACTCTTCAATGAAGTCGAAGCTGCATATAAACAAGTCTTCAAATCAATGTTCAACTGCTTCATAGACTGTGGAATTTACATTAATAGTCCTGAAAGGTTGAAAGATATGCGATATATTGCATACAATCTCCTTGACTTCAAATTTGCACTTCAGTATGGGAAAACAGCACTTGTGGAAGTATCATTGAGAAATAATATAATCAAATGTGCATAATATAACCACCGAAATAGGGGAAGAGGATCCAGATTTACCTTCAATTTTAGGTCTTCGATAAGTACCGGGCAAGATTTGTCCTCTACATCTTTTGATTCTTCCTCTTTTTATAATATTCTCAGTTTTAGGATAGATTTCACGACCCTAAACTATTCCTCCAATCTTTCCACAGTGTTAACAAGAACTCCCCAGCTTTGAATACTTCTCTGACCAGCTACTACGTTCTTTCTCGAGGAACTCATTGACATTGCCAGACAAATGAGAGAGGCAAATGAGCGTGGTGAGGCACTAGGCCTGACCGAAGATGAGATTACGTTCTATGATACGCTGGAGATCTATCACTACCTATACCCACATATATCATCAAATCCCTGCTCATGAGCTTGCAGACTCCAAATATACCATGCTAGCATTGTCGTACAGCTTCATAGCAAGTTTTTCTCCCTGATACACATAGGAAGGACCTGCCCCTACATTTCCTTCCTGCCAGAATTATGAAGGAAATCAATACTTATCATGATGATTGCCTGCCATGCATTGTGGTTTGCATAGTCTCAGAGAAACGATTCTCAGAAAATGTATGCGACAGGTGACATCTTTTTGATCAATATATAAATATTTATATACTTGATGCGAGAATAATGCTACAAGTATCACCTGCTACAAAAGGAGCTGAAAAACAATGATGAAGAGTACAAATTCTGTTCTTCGAGATTATGTTCATGAACTTGAGGATGGCTCATTGAGTGACGTTTGGTCCGATTGGAAGATTACGTTCATGCTTATGGGAGATATTAGTGTTGATGAACTAACACGCAAGGTTGAGCAAATGGGCATTGAAATCATGGGTGATGTTGATGTTAACTTTGACAAAAGGGGTATACCCGACTTTGTGACCATAAGCACAGATAGCAACATCGATGATAAATTGTATGCTAAACTGTATGAGTTTTCAGAACGTAATGAGATAGATATCGTTTTTTTCACCCCGTCTGATCAAGTCAGCACAAAGAAAGGCATTATAGTGAATCAGTTCTATAAGGAGTATCGATTATATTGGCTAGAGCATAAGATCATGCTCAAAATCCTGAAGGATGTGAACCCTGAAGAATGGGCACGAATACAGGCAGAGAATGTCAGTTGAGGAAAATATCAATTTCAATGAGGAAGGATGTCATGGAAGAGACCGATGGGTTGAGAGGTCTCATTCCACGTTCATCTTACATACAGGCAGCCCCCATTGAGTCTAACAAAAAGCAGCGTACCCAATGAACTAAATGCTTCTTTTTTCTTTGTATAATCGCCCACCAGAGTCACTTATACTTTTATACCATCATACTCTATTCCCCTAATTTTTGCTATACCCACATATATCCGCAAATCCCTGCTCTACCAGCTTGCATACTCCCTGCCGACTACAACCCCTGCACATAACAGGAATATCATCGTTCATAAACTGCAACAGTGACTCACCTTTTACTCTCTCTATATAAGCAGGAACCATCGGTGCCAATCTCAAGTGACCATGTACCAAACACCTCTGACTTATAGACCGTTCACCCTTCCTGAACACTACCCACTCAAAAGTACACTCCTTCTTGCATTTCGGGCAATAGATGCCAATGTCACGCCTTGGGAATATCTCATCTACAACTCTTGACGCTGCTATGCTCATCTAAGACCTCAGAAATTGGGTGAAACTCTGTTCATACGGTAAATAGTTTTGAGATAAGCATCTGAGCCAAGCGGAGTGAAAGTGACCTTGAATCCCTTACAGTTACCATGTCCCAGTGAACACATGCCCAAACGTTGATATAGTCATCAATGCCTCTTCTCATTGGAGCTGGAATGGAGGCGTACGCGTTCTGGCTCCTGAAACTATGGTCTGTCCATTGAGTGCGAGCAGCAACATTGTGGTGGGTAGGAAACTGCGGAAATATGGCTATCTCCAGACAAGCAGGAGAAGGCTACTCAGACCGTGCTGATGCAGGCGGAAGTGTTGTCGCAGGAATGGGCGGTGGTGGCTGGAAGGAAAGTTATGCTGCACAATAGAGTAGGGATAAGTATAGCTTTCATTGTTCGCTTGTTATAGATAAAAAAATAGTAAGAAATTTGGGACAAGTTAAATGTATTTGGTCAAAAACTATGACATGCAACAAAGGTTGCATGCCACTAAGGAATTCAGAAGTATTTTGCCATTATCTGATCGTAAGTCCCATCTTCCTTGACTCTTTTAAAACCTTGGTTCAGCATAGTTAGAAGTTCTGTGTTCCCACTCTTTACGGCAAATCCATATGAATCACTAGTTATTTTATCATCCACTATCTTTATGACACCCGGGTTCTGGCTCATGAAAGCCCGTGTTACTGGAAGGTCATTGATCGTGAAGTCTGCACGACCGTTCTGGATGTTCAGAATTATATCGTTCACATGTGCAAGATAAATAATATCTCCTATCTTACCTTCAGCTTTCAGTTTCTCAGCTTCCTGGGAACCGGTAGAACCTTGCTGTACAGCAGCTACTTTGTCTTTCAGGTCATCAACACTTTTTATGTTCTCATTGTCAGCAGCTACCGCAAGGGCCAATCCTGCATTGATATAAGGTTCGCTGAAGTCTACAGCTTCTTCACGTTCAGCCGTTATGGTCATACCTGAAGCGATTATGTCTATCTGGCCAGACTGAAGGGCCGGAATGAGTGCATCGAACTCAAGGTCTTTCCACTGGACTGTAAAACCCTGGTCTGCAGCTATGGCATTGATGAGATTAACATCAAAACCGATTATCTCACTGCTGCTATTCTCGTCAGCATATTCGAATGGAGGAAAGTATGGTTCAGTCCCAACCACGTAGATTTTTTCATCGTTCCAGTTTCCGACAACCGGAGTCACATCTGCCCATCCAAGTCCTATAATATCGAATCCGATATTAGTCTGGACCAAGAAATTATTACCACCTCTATTGTATATACCTACCTCAGTAATTCCGTCTCCATCCCAATCGCCTACTACCGGTTCGGTGCCAGCCCATCCGAATCCTACGATATCTGCAGAGTTTGTGGTAGTGTTCCATAGAGCCCAGGTACCTTCGTTATTATAGACACCTACTTTATCAGCACCATCACCATTCCAATCACCTACAACTGGTGTCACACCTGACCAACCAAGACCAATGGCAGTAGCTCCGGAATCGATCTGGAGAAGGAAATTGTTTCCATCATTATTGTAGATACCCAATTCTGTAGCACCATCTCCATCCCAATCCCCTACTATTGGTTCACTATCTGCCCATCCGAATCCCACAATGTCTGCTGAGTTGGTATCAGTGTTCCACAAAGCCCATGTGCCTTCGTTGTTATACACACCGACCTCGTCTGCACCTTCTCCGTTCCAGTCTCCAACAATCGGAGTCACATCCGACCATCCAAGGCCTATTAGTTCAAAACCTGAATCTGTCTGGAGAAGGAAATTATTACCACCTCTATTGAAAATTCCTACCTCAGTAATTCCATCTCCATCCCAATCCCCTACTATTGGTTCACTATCCGGCCAGCCGAATCCAACAATGTCTGCAGAATTGGTATCCGTGTTCCAGAGGGCCCAGGTACCAGCATTGTCGTAAACGCTTACACTATCATAAGAAATATTATCATCAATAACATTCTTTGTTTTTTCTCCGAAATGGAGCGCTTCGATTGCATCAATATCTGAACCCGGGGATCTTTCAGAGGTGCTTGTTTCCCTATCTTCTATTTTCACATATCTTGCCCAATAGAGCTTGGAATCAGCAAGGTCGAATTCAGCAGTTCCTCTACCCTCGCCTGAAGAGTGCCATGTCTCCAAATCCTGGCTGACAAAAACTTCATATGCCTCTGGGGTGTCCATACCATAGAATATCTGATCAGTTTCATATACTCTCAGGTCATCCCCTTCTTCATCAAGAATTAGCTCATTCGCACCCATATCAACTATTACATATCCACCACCTAATGACATAGGCTCAATCTTATTCATGTCTACGACACCTAGAATGTAAGTATCATAGGTATTGAGATTAGCCGTTCCTCCTACTTCTTTTTCAACAACAATGTTAGCATAGGCACGACTGTCAGTTCCCGGGTTTCTCTCATCTGCAAATGCAACGATGGAGAAAGAGAACATTAAGATCAACGATATGATTATGTAAGGTATTTTTCTTTTTAGCATTCGACCACCCATAATGAACTGTCATTATTGATACTATCCTATCTGTAAATATAACTGCCTTTATTTTCAGAGAACAATCTATTATCCAAAGCACAAAAAAAAGTACTGGTAATGTCTGCCAGCAATTACTTATTCTTAACAAGGAATGAAATTAAATCCGGGCTTAAGCGAGTCTCCCTTTCAACAAATATGATATAAAAGGTGTGATCGAAAGTTTAGCTGACTTCATTCAGGGCCACGCACCTGCTACTGTTGGAAGCACGCATTATTTGAATAAAATACGGCAAGCCAAAGATGAATATCGAAGGATTATGGGAAATTTTGTTTTTGAATTTAATAGTGAATGAATTAGCGATTACTAGCTCATTGCCAATTTTATCTTAACACTTGTTATAATATTAAAGTACTTCAATAGAAAAGAACTAAAATACACAAAATATTTATTAATTAATGTTTTATTCGATAAGGAATACATAGGAGAATAAAATGTTAGAAAATATGAGAATGCTGAAATATTTAGTTTTGTTTTTAACAGTAATCAGTATCTTAAGTGCAGGATGTATTGGGAATAAGAAGACATCTCAAGAATGGGTCGACGAAGGTTATACCCTTATGCAAGGTAGTTCATATGATGAAGCATTACAAGCTTTTGATAAGGCGATAGAACTTGATCCACAAAATGTTAAAGCTTGGACTGGCAAAGGAACTGCTCTTCAATATCTTGGTCGATCTGAAGAAGCTCTACAAGCCTATGATAAAGCCTTAGAACTTAATCCACAGGATGTTTGGCCATTGATTTTAAAAGGTTATTACCTCCGTGAAATGGGTAGGTATGAAGAAGCACTACAAACCTATGATAAAGCGATAAAAATAGATCCACAGAGTGGCTCCAATTGGAATTATAAAGGCGATACTTTTCGTGAAATGGGTAAATACGAAGAAGCATTACAAGCCTATGATAAAGGTCTAGAACTTGCTCCTTTATCTGTCAATGATTGGATTTCTAAAGGTAATATTCTTTTAGAAATAGGTAGATATGAAGAGGCTCTTCAAACCTATGAGCAAGCCATTGCGCAATCCCAAGTAGTTTTGCAGGAGTCTGGACAAGCCTGGTATGGTGCAGGTAACGCCCTTAATGCTATGGGAAAGTATGACGAAGCTCAAGCATGCTATAATAAAGCGCGAGAATTGGGTTTCCAGTGGGATTCATAATTAAGTAAAATACCCAATTCTTTTTTTGCTTAATTACATCAGCTAATGTGAAGATGAGAATGGAAGTAGATTCTTTATAGAAAATAGAACTATTAAGCGCATAATTGAAATGCACTTAATAATTAGTTGAAATTTTTCTTAAGTTCAGTTCTAGGTCCATTGCTTGGTCATCTAAGTAAGCAGAAACTAAAAAAATTAAAATCGCAGTCAAAAAACCAAAAGAATTAATTTTCCGTTGTCCATAATTTTACCTCCTTGAAAAACAAACGTATTAACAATGATTATCTATAAGTACAAAACTTTAAAATATTATTTTTCTCCCAATTCAGCAGCCTTTTTGTAGCACGTAACAGCTTCTTCGTGTTGACCAAGTCCTTCAAGGGCATCGCCTTTGTTACTCCAAGCTTTTGCAAGCTGTGGATTAAGTTCTATGGCTTTATCACACACTTTTATTGCTTCTTCATGTTGGCCCATTTTACTAAAGGCACTACCTTTGTTGCTCCAAAAGTTGGCAATTTTTGGGTCTATTTCTATAGCTTTGTCATATGCTTCTATTGCTTCTTCATATCGATCCATTTTAAAAAGATCAATACCTTTGCTGTTCCAGAAAGCAGCTATCTGTGGGTTAAGTTCTATGGCTCTTTCATGTGCTTTTAATGCTTCTTCATATCTTCTCATGTCAGAAAGCGCATCACCTTTGAATCGCCAGACAGCTGCATCTTGTGGATCTATTTCTATTGCTTCGTCATATGCTTTTATTGCTTCTTCATATTGCTCCATTTTATCATAAGCAACACCTTTGAGAATCCAAGATTCGGCATCCTGGGGGTTTATTTCTATTGCCTGATCAAATTCCGGCATTGCTTCTTTATATTGTCCTATTTCATAAAGGATGATACCTTTAGTCTTCCAAGCATCTGTAATCTTTGGATCAAGTTCTACAGCTTTATCACATGCTTTTATTGCTTCCTCATATTGCCCCATATTACGAAGAATACTACCTTTAGTATTCCATGCTTCTGCATATTTTGAATCAATTTCTATAGCCTTATTGCATGCTTGTAGTGCTTCTTCATATTTCCCCTCTTCAAAAAGTATAGCACCTTTGCCATTCCATGCATCTGCAAGATTTGGGTCTATTTCTATCGCTTTGTTATATGCTTCCATTGCTTCTTCATGTCGAGCTATTTTAGAAAGAACAGCACCTTTATTGCTCCAAGCAGCGGAGACATGTGGATTAAGTTCTAGAGATTTATTACAAGCCTGTAGAGCTTCTTCATATCGACCCAGAGTATATAGGGCATAACCTTTGTTATTCCATGCTTCTGCGTATTGTGGATTTATTTCTATGGCTTTATCATATGCTTTTATTGCTTCTTCATATTTCCCCTCTTCAAAAAGGGCAATACCTTCATTTTCCAAGTCTATTGCCTTCTTGATTCCAATGCATCCTGCAGAGATAATAGTCAAAAGTATTACAGCTAGAATTGCATATTCAATTATTCTCATTATTTCACATCTTTTTGATTGCTCAATCTTACTATAGATTCTAATTCTGTATCGTTTGAATCTTTCAGCCATAAATATTTGTTCTTTTAATCATAATTACTAAAATATATTTCTAAAACTTTTATCCGACCGACACTCTCTAAAAATCAAGTTATTGTTTCAATTGGGATAGATTCTCATAATTCCTTCATTTTGGACAAATTCTACATATAACATAATTATGAACTGCTGATGAAAATTGCTATCGACTGGCAGTGCAGCCCTTATAATTAGAGGATTAATAAAGCTCTAAATTGAAAACAGAGCTAAATTCTAATTTTTATAAGTAAATAAAAAGCGTAGCTCGCTTATTTTTTTTAAACAATCGCTTTGAAATCTTTTATCTGTTTTGATATCGCGACATATTGTCATACAAAGGATGCGCGAATTCTGAAACCATTTTACAATCTTTCCCTTAAATAAGTATTCAATTTTTTGTTGCAGAAGATACATTAATTAGTTAGGTAAAACTTTTGACACAGTTTTTGATGCTAAACAATTTTTCATTGCGCACACCTTCTTTAACTAATCAATTACTCTGGATACACTTCAGTTTCTAACCAGTTTTGGATCCAATCTTCTTCGCTACCAAGTTTCTCAATATATTCAGTTATTTTAGATTCAGTGCTTTCACGAAGTTTTTTAGTGAGTATACACATATGATATTCATCCCACATTTTATGTAGCCAATCTGAGAACTCTTTGTCAATTGGTATTAGTTTTTTTCTTGTGTTGTGTTGGCCATATGCATCTGATTCAAAGTAAATCGGATCGTTTATTCCTGCCACCACATAGGATTTTGGATATAGGCTTATGTCTATCAGTTCATCTACACTTTCTTTCATTAGATATTCATGTAAATTCTCTGATGTACAGTCATAGTAGTTCAATAGTTCTGTTAATAATATTAAATCAATAGCAAGTTCTTCGATTTTCCATTCTGCTAATTCTTCCATAACCTCTTCGGATGCTATAAATGGGCATACTTCTGTGAAGCATACAGTGAAGTGGTTAGTGTATTTGTTACGTATTTCTATTTGAGCAAATACAATGTTATTGTTGGTCGTGCTTCCAAGCAATATATCATATTGTGGCAATATTTTTAACCCCTTTTAATAAATAATCAATTTGAGAGAACAGTCAGTCCGGGGGGGATATGTTTCTATCTCCATTGGAATGACTGTGTTTGTAGTCTATTCTTATTATATATCGAAAGCAGAAGATTTAAGTGTACTCTAAAGTCTTCGAAGCCGCCATATCAGCTCTTGAATTCTTCTCTCTTGGAATCCACTCAACCTTCGCATACTGGAACTTGGACAGGAGTGCTTTCGCTTCCGCATTCAATGGCTTCAGGTTGTCCTTGTTCACCTTCCATGAGCCCGCCACCTGATTCACGACTAGTCTGCTGTCACCCTGCACCAATATGTCTGTCCATCCAAGTGCAAGTGCTTGCTTCAGACCTTCTATGAGTGCAGAGTACTCAGCTTCGTTGTTGGTGCCAATGCCATCAAGCTTACGGGATATCTCCTTGAGAACATGGTTGTCGTCGAAGAGGATGACACCTATAGCTCGTGTACCGGGATTTGGGACTGCACCACCGTCAAATTGGATGATTTTCATGGGAATTAACCATTTTAGTAGTTGATATTGACATTACTATTATACAGATTTTGTATCTATGAAATATATAAAAGAAATCTATTTTATATATTTGTTAATAAATTCCAATATATTTTTTTTGTGCTCCAGTCTTTCTGAAGCATCTGTTCCTCCTTCCTGTCTTTTTATTTCTTGAGACTCATAAATGAGAGGACTATTACTAATTGATAACATGTCACCAAGTATTTTTTCAAGTTCTTCCGGTTTTGGGAGCCATCTAATATATATTAACAATTCCCTAAATTTAGGTGGAATTATAAAGAATTTGCTTTCCATATTAGCCCATATTATCCTAAGAGATTTCTGAACTTCGATTGTTTCTCTTATATCCTCATCAGAAACTTTATCTTTAGAATAGAAATTTGAATATACGTTAGAGTATAATTTGAAATGCCTTCTTGCCTCTATCAACTCTTTCCTAAAATCATTGTATGACCCTATATATCTTGATGCAAATATGGGTAAAATAATAGCTATCAAAAATGTTTCTAATGGGGAGAATCCTGGCAATGAGTTCACTTGTGTACCTACAGTTCATTTCTTTTTGTTATAAACATAATCAATAATTAAATACATTATGTTTTTAATGAACACTTAAGGTATAAAATAAGCATTATGATATGCAACTATACACATAGCTAGTCCATAAGCATGCATTACCGAGCATGATGAACTTGAGGAACATGTTGAGTCACGGAGCAATGCTCTACAATATCAGGGACATGTAGTGAGGTCAGTTACCATCACTCATTGAGACAGATGAAATGTTGTGCCCTAAGTAAAGTTGTAGCTATCTCAGGTTGGTTTGCATCTACATACGCTAAATATTAAATATCTCAACCCCATTCTATTCAATTAGGCACGAGAAGCAGACTATTACCATTGAAAATCACGGTATTGGCAAGGAAATAAGTATATGTCGAGAGCATAAGTGTATATTTCAGCTACTGCTTCCATCATTCATCTATAACGATACATATTATATTTTCATCTTAAAATAATATTAAAGGACAAAATATCCTCGCTGATTTCAGCAATGCTCTGTAGAAATCATCTATTTTAGAGGAACTAATCAAGTTGACATTTTTACGAAATGTGTCTGTATATATCGTT
>MVQW01000029.1 GCA_002067265.1 Methanomethylovorans sp. PtaU1.Bin073
ATTGACACGAAAGATGTGATCTACCTGCTTAACCATGGAAAGAAACTGGAAACGGGGATCGAATTTGCACGCATGGTTATTTCTCACGTAAAAAGAAAAGATGAAAAACCTATAGTGCACATCGAAAGGCCTGGAAGCCCGGATGGTGTTGTTATCCCCTGGAATAAACTTGCGCAAGAGTATGCAAAGACTATTGCCAATGAACTGGGCTTATCTATAATTATAGCTTCAGAGCAGGAAAAAGAAATCTTACTGGAGAAAGAAGGAGAGCGTGTTGTAAGGCATCTTACTGGGGTGCAACCTGGAGAAAAGATACTCGTCAATGGCATAGTAGTAGGCTCAGCAACTTCCTTTGAAGTTAGCATAATTGCTGAGAATGGGTACATAACTCAGATCAAGGGAGGGACTATGAAAGAACATGGTGTGGAAAAAATTCACGATTATGAGAATCTTACTCCTATCGATCTGAAAAGTGCCTGGGTTAAAAGTGGCAGGTTGCGCTCAGATAATTTTAAAGCACGTACACTAAAAACATGCGAGCTTGGTACATTCTCAAATAAAGAAAACAAGATGCAGAAACAAGGAATATGTGCAGTTATAGTTGACCATGCGGCAGAAAAAGTATTTGAAATGGTACCGGGTGCAGATGTTGCCGTGACCGTAGGAGATGATACAACTATCCTTGCAGCAGACATACTGTATAGGCTAGGCATACCGATCATTGGGATTACAGATGGAGATTCAGACGGCATTTCTCATAAGACACACATATTTCCAGGTTCAACAATTCTAAGATTAATACCAGATAACGATGACGTAATAGGCCGCAAAATACTCATAAATTTGTTCATGAATAAAAAGAATATGAACTTTGCAAGCCAGGATGAATTGAAATATATGATCATAAAACAAGCAGTTGGTGCCATAAAATATATAAAGGAATATTAAATATCCTGTCGTACAAAAAGTCCGGCTATAAAAGTTTAAATATAATAATGTACATACTATAGCTTAGATCTCACGGAAGAGATTAAACATAGAATAAGGGGTTATTTTATGAAGGACTTTGAAGTAAAAATATTGGATGATACCGACTATCGGTTCATAGATGCACTGAAGAACCTAGGAATGTCAAGGAATGTTGCTACAACCCTTACATATCTATCAAATGTAAGAGAAGCTTCATCCCAGGAAATAGAAATGAGCACGGGCCTAAGACAGCCTGAAGTCAGCGTGGCAATGAGGCAGATGCGTGAAAAGCACTGGATCAGCGTCCACAATAAGAAGGCTGTCGGAAAGGGCAGACCAACAAAGATCTACACCCTCAATGCTCCTATCGAAGAGATAATAAAGCACTACGAGGAAAAGATCATCGAAGACACAAAGACTACGATGATCGCAATAAAGAAGCTGAAGACCATAAGCAAAGGAATGGAATAATATCCATTCTTTGCAGTGGACTTTTTTTACTCTAAATATTCATGTTTAATGGTTCTATTTTTCGGTATAGAATTTCACAGTTATTACTTACTATATAAATTCTGCTAACTTATGTTATGGATCAAGTATTATCTGCAAAATAATAAACGAGTTCCTGGTCGAAAATTCAATGAACTGAGCTCATAAACAGGCTCTTAAAATAACATATAGTTCCCAGAAAAGATTTACTAAAAGCCTCGTGAGTTTACTAAAGAAAACGGTATTCAGTTGCTCTTGCAGAGAATAAAAAATCTAACACCCTGAAAGATAAAAGAAAATTCAGAGTAAAAAAGAATTTGAGCGAACTTTTTCACTCAAATTTGTGAATTAATCTCTTTGTGATTACTCATACTTTCTCTTCTCACCGAGTTATAGTCAGTTTCGGCCTCATGGCAGGATCTGGGTAGTCCAAGCTGTAGAAGGCAATGTAATTGCCGTCCTCCGTTCTTGCCTTGAGGAAGAAACCAGTATTCTCATAATCACCTCTTATATAAGCCCGTACAAGTTCTGTAACATCAAACTCATAGTATTTGTTATCTGGCGTCATGCCCTTCGGGAAAGTCACAGAAGCATATGGCACACTACCCTGAGAATCACCGTTCATATCGGACCAATTTCCTCCGGCTGTAGTCCATGAGACACCAGACACACGGTTATTCCAACTCACATACTTTGAATCCCACTTCTCCGCAGGCCTGTAGATATCTACTACAGTGTCAGAAGTGCGACCACTTTCTGCATAATACCAGTAAAGCGACAGAGTTGCCTTGGATATTGTATCCGTTGGCTTGTAGGCACTAAGGTCGAACAACATCACATCCCTGCTAGTTGAATTTTGGCTCTTTCCAATATCAATATAGGTAGTGGTGGAATAAACTACATTCGGCTTATTCTGACGCAATCTGTTGTCAGCTACACCCACCGCATAATCACTTCCTGTTGGAGTTGTTGGTTCACTCACAACTACCTTCAGTGTATCTGAATCGCTCTGGCTGCTTTCATCTGTGACATTAAGAGTCACAGTGTAAGTACCTGCTGTTGTATATGCGTGAGTAACTGAGACTCCAGTAGATGTTGTGCCATCATCAAAGTCCCACGAGTACAACACTATACCCTTGTCATCTGTGGAGCCACTGCCATCGAAACTTATAGATGAACCTGTAGTAGTTGCCTGATCTTCACCAGCATCAGCTACAGGTGCATTGTCAACTGGACCAACTGGATCATTTACAACCACCTTTAGTGTGTCTGAATC
>MVQW01000030.1 GCA_002067265.1 Methanomethylovorans sp. PtaU1.Bin073
ACTGGTTCCATTGCCATAACTACCACACCTCCGGGAGTGGAAGTATATCTGGATGGTTACTATATGGGTATGACCGGCTCTGACTATTTCTGGATATATGATGTGCAGGCAGGCACTCATACTATAGGACTCTCCAAAGTAGGATACCAGAGTCTGGAAGAGAGTGTCTATGTTTATGCTGGGGTGGTATACTATCATCCACGCACGCTTTCAACGATCACTGACATTTCCGGTACGGGATATAGTGACTCTACCCAGACTGATGATGCAATATATGGCTTCCTGGGTCTGTTAATGATCCTTGTTGTGGTGGTGTTCCTTCTGCTATTCTTAGTACTCCTGCTCAAAGGTAAGAAAAAGGGCACTAAGCAAAAAAAGACAGTGGAACCAGTTGTTATAAATAAAGTTAGCAAAGCTCCACCTGTAGTTGTTGAGTCCACTCCTCTAGTGTCACCACCCCCACCCACTGAAAAGCCACAGAAAAAGATAACTGAATCTGTTAATACACCTCCTGTAACCGGGAAGAACGGAATTCCCATTGTGGTAAAATCAGCATTCCAATATGCAGGTGCCTCTATCCAGTATAAGGTAAAAGTTGAGAACCTTTCCAAAGACCCGATAGGCGACATAAAAGTGGATTTGTTCGTTCCTGATGTATTCTATATGCAGGAGAAGGAAAAGACCATCTCCATGCTGGAACCAGGTGAAAGTAAAACAGCGACATTCGAGATACGTCCCACAGGCGAATGCGGTGATTGTGCGATCTCAGGTTCCATTACATATTATGACTATAGCCTGAGGAAAAGACGAAAAGGCGATATTGTAAGCAAGATGGTAAGCATTATCTGCCCTGTGCTAAGAAGACGGGAAATCCATGAGGATGCTTGGAGGCAAAAGGTTAACAAGATGCTTGTGGCAGAAGAAGAAAGCCTTGACCTCGATATTCCTGCAGAGAATCTTTTTGATATCTCTTCAAGAGTGCTGAGGGACTTGAACCTGTACATGCTAAATCCGGAAACGACTTCTACGCCGCAGCTTTTCACAGGCGTTGCAAGGTTCTTCGCTGAAGGTGTTTCAGGTATGGAATATGCAGCCTATGTGGAAGTAGTTGGGAAACGTAAATCTCGCCTGATACTTAAAGCCTGGGCTCAGAAAGAAGAAGCACTTACAGGTTTCTATCATAAGATGCTTGAAGAGATCCAAAAAAGAACGGACGTAAATCTCTTTGTGGATACAGCCACTACTCAATACAATATCACCAGCACCACTACCATTCAGGATAGTGTTATACAGCGCTCGAATATCGGTGCAGGGAAGAAGAAATGTCCAAAATGCGGTAGAGATGCGGAAGAAGGAGAAAAATTCTGTATGCAATGTGGCGAAAAGCTTGAATGACAAACGTTTCTTTTTCTGTGTTTCTCTTTTTTCCTTTACTTCTCCTTCTACGTAGAACTATAAAGTGCTATATGTGCAACTATTTATCATTATTTTTAGTTGTTATTTTAATAACAACAAAGTCGTATTTTTATAGGAAACTATAAATACAAGTCTTATCTATACGGCATGTATCCTGACAAAAAGCTGTAACAGTTGAGGTGTGTAATTATAAAAGGCATATTTGAAAAACTTGGGGTCTTCATCGAGGACAACTCAGTAGCTATCGGACTGATTGCGCTGCTGTTAATAGTCCTCTCCCTGCAGGGAGCCCAGCTCATTGAAATGAAATCAGGGACTGATACTTTTGTTGAAAAGACCTCCAAGCTGTATCAGGATTTTGACCATCTTTATCTTAATCTTTTCAGCACCCAGTCAATAGTTGTGATGGTCGAGGGTCAGGATATCACAAATCCGGAACTTCTCAAAGCCCTGGACAGGGCCCAGCTTTCAGCTGCTAATATACCCGGTGTAATTGAAGTGACTTCTCCTTCCACCGTTATAAAAGAAGTTAACTACAGAATGACCGGGAATGCAGAAATACCTGATGATGAAGCAACTATAAAGAGTATAGTGGCTTCATACATGCCTTCTGCTCTTATGCCTGATGACACCCACGCTTTCATGTCTGTTGTAATAGAAGGAACTACCACGGACCAGATGCAGGAAGAGATATTGGAACAGACAGAATCAGCTGTTGCATTTGCTAAATTTCCACCGGACTATAGTGTAATAGTAACTGGAGATCCTGCTTTTAATGTTGCACTTAACTACGAGATGAACTCAAGCATGGGGCCGTTGCTTGGCATATCTGCTATACTGATGCTGGTAGTACTCTATATGGTGTTCCAGCATGTCCGGTGGAGATTGCTCCCACTACCGATTGTCCTTTTAGGTATCATCTTAACTTTCGGTGCAATGGGTTTCATGAACATACCCATGACAATGGTATCAATGGCCGCTTTTCCGGTACTTATCGGGCTTGGGATCGATTATGCTATCCAGTTCCATAACCGCATAGAGGAAGAACTTGCAAAAGGAGAAGATGCTGCTGAAGCAGTGGTGCAAACTATTAAGCACATCGGACCTGCAGTGCTTATAGCTCTGATCATCACAGCTCTGGGTTTCTTTTCTCTGTTTACATCTGCAGTGCCTATGATACAGGATTTTGGAAAACTTCTGCTCATAGGAATAGTCATGTGTTTTATTGTTTCCCTCTTTGTAGGTGTCACAGTCATCTATACTCTGCATCGCCTGGAGGATAGAAAGAACTCGAAAAAAGGTATCAATAAAAAGAATGATCATCCAAG
>MVQW01000031.1 GCA_002067265.1 Methanomethylovorans sp. PtaU1.Bin073
GCACTGCCAAGGCGTGAGCCCAGCGTACAGGAAATATTGCCGCGCATGCCAAGCACTGCGGGCGCGATAACTATCAAGCCGGGGATCAGTTGCAGTTCTTTAGTCATACCGGAGAAAATGATACCTGCAATGACTCCTCCCATTGTTGCTATGATCTCAAATGGAAGGGCCTCACGTACTATGGATCGGACACTTCCGTAATCTCCAATGTACTCCTCTACTACCTCTATTTCCTTTTCTTCACTTGCGTCATGAGGCATTACCAAGCTATATTACTTCGTTATTATTTAAATACTGGCTCTGTGCAGCATCTGTGTTAAAAGTATTAATGGTAACGGGAATATAGATAGACCATCCTCAATGCGACAATGGCATGGCTGAATTTCCTCTTCCACCAAAAAGGGTTAAATACAACTAGTTACATTAAGGGGTTGCTCGAAGACGAAACCGTCAACGAATAATCTACTTGAAAACTTCATGGGCCCGTGGTCTAGCCGGTTATGACATCGCCTTTACACGGCGGGGATCCTGAGTTCGAATCTCAGCGGGCCCATCTTTAAATTCTAATTCTTCTGAGATTGATTTTGTACTAGACTAGGTATTCTATTATTATCATTGAGGTATTTAGCGAAGCGAAATACCGCGGCCCTGAATAAAGTCAGCTAAACTTTCAGTCACACCTTCTTTAATCATAAGGTTCAAGTGCCATTTGAGTATAGTCTTTGCACAAGCACGCCAATAACATATATTTTCAGTACGGTTTAAAATGTCGATCTATTCTGACCGGTCTGCAATATCTGACACTTTTTAGCATTCTGCTAGAGCTTTCTGCCTCTGCACAAACCTGGCTCCCATATCAAAGGCTTTTGCACAGTCCTGAGGAAAAACTTCTGCTCTTCTTTTTGCCTTCTCTGCTGAGTCAAATGTATAAATATACTTAGAATAGTCATCAAACTGATAGGTGTCAGTACTGTACATTGATTCTGAATATCCAAAAATTCGAGTTGATAATAATTCATTTAATTCAATAACCTTACGAAGACCAAGTACATCTAAAAATTCTTCCTTTGCACCCATCGTATAAATGTAACCTACTGGGATGTTTTTAGGATACAATGATACAGGGTTCGCAGAATAAACAAGATATGGAAATATATATCGCTCCATAAAAGACCTCATCTCGCCTGTAGAATTTCCAAGATAGATGGGTGATCCAAGTATTACTGCATCAGCATCTTTTAACTTCTCCAGCACATGTGTCAGCTGGTCCTTCATCGAGCATTTACCATAACTTATTCCGTCTTTTAGTTTACATGCAAAACAGCTTGTACACCCTTTAAAATTTAGATCATATAGATGAATTAGTTCTGTTTCTGCACCCTCTGAAGCTGCACCTTCTAGAGCTTTCTCAAGCAGAGTTGCAGTATTCCACTTTTTCCTGGGACTTCCATTTATTGCCATTACTTTCATGATTTTACCTCTGTTTTTTTCTTTTGGAACTTATGTTCTTGATTTATCCGAATGAATTCAATAATGAATTTTTCTTTATTTCAGGATAATTAACAAGTCAAATTGGTAAATCAGCCTAGATAGACTAATAAATCTAATAAACTGGTCACTCTAATGTGTGTTTTATCCCTAAATCAATCCATCGACTTGATTTATATTGTCGATGACATAAAATCAAAAGCAAATTTTCCCTATTATCCTTCTATACTAATCCTTAGCCTGCTGCACTTTATTCAGATAATGAGCACTGACTACAGTCACCGGTGTATGGATATGAATAAAGTAAGCCAAACATTCAGTCACGCCTTCTATATCATATTTCAGTGATCAGTTCTGCATCATTTAAATAATAATCATGAAGATCTTTGCCCCAGTTACGTGCTTCTGGACTGTAACATAACACCTGTTTGTTACTGAACTCTCCATCTTTGTAAAGCAACCTTAATTGGAAACCAGTATCAACAACTGTGAGTGAAGAGATCATGATCTCATTTTTATAGATATATATTTTAACATTGTCACACGCAAGATAATATTTGCATACCTCATAATTTTCCGTAACGATTTTCCGAGCAAACTCTTCAGTAAGGATCAATGACACATAGGTCCCCTTCTTAACCAATTGTTCCAAAATCAAAGGAGATGCCGGATGCATATAAGTCGATACAAAGTAAACAGCTTTGGACTTCATAGCTTTTTCAAAATGATCCTTATTCAATTCATGTGAATTGATGTGACTGGGTTCAAAAACAATTAAATCCTTTATTTCATGTAGCCTTCCAAGAAAAGGTTCCGGAATGCCATCTATCTTATGGTTTTTTAGATAATGACTGTGTTCATCCACTGTATCAATCAAGCCCAAAAGAGGCGTCATTTTGTCAGCAAGGAGTTTTCCGATGTTTGTCAATCCGTAAACATCATCTGACTGATAAAGAAGCTTTTGTTTTTTTAAGATTTTCATCTGCGGAAGTAATGCCTGCCTTGACGTATTCAAACAAGATAATATAAAATCCATTTCTTGTGGGCCATCCCTCAATAGCAAAATAACGTTCTTTCTCTTTTCTGACGTAAACAGAACATCAAGCAACTCATCTTTAACCAAGGCAATCCACCAACTATATGATCTTTTTAGTGCAGGTTATAAGATCAAAAATTAACTAAATCCCAACTTATCAAGTATTCAATTTTACGCTTGTCTATTTTAAGTGCACGATCATTTAGGGACATTGGCTGTAGCAACGAATTCAAAA
>MVQW01000032.1 GCA_002067265.1 Methanomethylovorans sp. PtaU1.Bin073
TGATCGATTCCTACTTCTTTTCCCATCCTTATTATCTCAGGCAGGTCGTCCCTCATGGTGGGTTCGCCTCCGGAGATCTGTATGCAGGTGGGCTTGTTCTGACATTTTTTCACGGTCTCGAACATGTATCTTATTGTTTCCATATCGGGATCAAGGCTCTTGTCCATTGAAGAGCTGGCGAAACAATAAGCACATCCCATATCGCACCTGTCGGTTACCTCCACCACTGCCAGGCATGTGTCCTGTTTATGAGAGGGACAGAGGCCGCAGTCGAAGGGGCAGCCTCTCTCTATGTCCGTAAGGGATGCCTTGGCACGCGATCTGTTGACATCAAAACATTCCTCCATTTGGCGGTAGTGGCCTACATCCTCAGATATGATGGTTGTAAAGCTGCCATGGTCAGGACAGTTCTTGTTAATGTAGACCTTTCCGTCCTCTACATATTTGATGCCACTTATTATACCAAGGCATTCCGGACACAGGCTTTCAACTGTACTTATCGGTTCCATCTGTTCCCTCTCTGGTTGGTGGTGGTAATCTACCTGAAAATCCCTTGAATTTTCAGATATTCTTAAGCTCTCTTTTCTTCAAGGATTGCTTCTGCAGTTTTGAGTGTTGACTTTGCCATACCGGCTGATACATACATATCGCCACATTTTGCGCAAACAAGCCCGGGACCCGGCCTTGTAACTCCCAGATAGCTCATGTCAACGTTTCTCTCCAATGCGACTTCATTGCACTTTGCACATATCCATTCACTTGCATCATCATATTCCACTGGACTGATCTCTCCTCCAGTGATACCGAGAATGTTCATCTTGTGGGTGTAGATATCAAGCAGTTCAGTGGCAGAATAGACAGCATAGATTGTCAGATTCTTGGATACGCCCTTTGCAATACAGGTACTTCCATCCTTTGCTATGAGTTTGTGTCCGCTGGCTTCCGCGTCCTTGATGATATCTAGGATCTCTTCTTTTCTCACGCCGTTATCCTTGAGCAAATTATCCGCTTGTGCAGTTATTTTTATATCCATAATTAACCCTCGATTTTCTTGTACTGTTAATGTTCATCCTCTTTCTCAGAATTTCTCATACTTTCCGAAATCCTTTGCAGCTCTTACCAGTGCATGGACGTTAACAGGTGGGGCATTAGTCGGGCATTCGCATGCTGTTCCCAGGATAAATCCTCTTGGACTGTCCTTGCCAGCAAGCACCTGTTCCTTGGCCTGTGCATAGACCTGTGCAGGTGTACCGCGGTCAACGAGTTTTGTATCAACTGTTCCAAAGCATGTGCATCTGTCTCCGAAAGCCTCTACCAGTTTTGAGGTAGGGAATATGTTCTGCCCGTCGTATCCTATCTGAACAATAGTGAATGGGCTCATTGGTGCATCTCTCCACAGTTTGTAGTCGTCAGTGTGGTTTCCACATAGGTGATAATATACACCAGGGCCAGCACCTGCGTTCAGGACCTTCCTGACAGCCCTGGATACAGGCTGGTAGCTGAACCTTTTGATCTGTTCCCTGTCCATGAGGTCACCACTTGCTATTACTGAACCAGTGATCATGACATTTGCACCATATCTCTCAGCTGTTGCTTTACAGGCATTTACCATGTGGTCTCCGGCTTTTATGCAAAGCTTGTCCACGAGTTCTGGCTCTGTGATCATCCACATGAATACATCTTCAATGGCAGCCCAATTAGTAGCCACTTCCATGGTACCACCCAGCTGGGTGATTGGGGCGAACATCTGTGGGTATTCGTTCTTTACTGTGTCAAGTGCCTTGTAGTGTGTAGTGAGAGTTGGACCCTTGACCAATTCCTCGGTGCTCAGCACTTCAAACTTATCGACATCCTCAGGAGTCTTTATTGGGCGGTTTGTGATACCGGGAGGAGCGTTGGTCTGGATCTTTAGTTCAGCTCCGTAGTCGGCTCCCCAGTAATCTGCATAAAGAAAATGACCAACGGGGGTAACATCATAGAGCTCACAGGCGGCACATACCATCCTTACTGCTTCATCAGGATTTGTGTAGAAGTATCCTGCGTTCTTTCTGAACAGAGTGGCTGCGTGAGAAAGAATAATGGGATCCACGATTACTCTGTCCGATGGTTTGTCCACCCATGGTGTAGTCCATAAGTTTCCTGCATTTCCTAGCCAATTTTGATCTATTGGGATATAATCTTGTGCTGGCATCATTTATCACCAATTGTTTATTGTCTCGGTTAGGAATGGTGAAATCGACATTTTTTCCATTCATAACCACCAATTTGAAATCAAATCTTTTCGCAGTCAATCATGCAAATTAGAATTTTGTCATTATTGACAATAAACGCTATTTGGGTGTAGATATAAATAATAACTCGTAGTAATCAAACAATGACATTATTATTATCAATCACTCATTTGTAGTTTAAATTATAGATTTTAGCGGGAGCATATTCTTTATCTATAATGTTCAGAAAAACGCCAGCAGGAAGAAAATTGACACCCTCGATAATATCGAGACTGTGAATCTGAACAGAAG
>MVQW01000033.1 GCA_002067265.1 Methanomethylovorans sp. PtaU1.Bin073
GTTTTTCATCATATTCGGACATGCATACATAATGAACATTTGGATGAAGATTTCTTTCAAACCCTTCAAAACACTCGTCTACGAAACAATAAGTAAGCTGACGTGCTCTATCCGGCCTGAAATTGAAGAAAATTACAGAATCGTTGTTTTTAATAGTAACAAGAGGCTGGCAACATTCATCTGTAATTACTGTAGGTTTGACGAACTCATCATTTTCGCCTCTATCATATGCCTCTTTGATTGCAGAAACAGGATCTATAGAAGTCAAACCTTCACCTGACACCAATGCATCATAAGCAAGTTTTACCCTATCCCAGCGCTTATCTCTGTCCATAGCATAGTATCTTCCTGAAACAGTAGCAATGACAGCATTCCCTCTTTTGGAATACATTCGCTGAAACTCTTCCATATCGCAAAGAGCCTGCCTGGGGGGCACATCTCTACCATCAAGAAAAGCATGAATATAAACCTTGGATAATCCTTGGTTTTCGGCAACTTTTATAAGACCTTTTAAGTGGGTCATGTGGCTATGTACTCCCCCATACGAAAAAAGACCCATTAAATGCAGGTTAGAACCATTTTTCTTAACATTTTCAATTGCATCAAGAAGTACTGGATTGTTAAAAATCTCACCACTTTCAATAGATTTATTAATTCGTGTCAGGTCCTGATAAACAATCCTCCCTGCACCAATGTTGAGATGCCCTACTTCAGAATTGCCCATCTGGCCTGCAGGAAGGCCAACACTTTCCCCTGAAGCTTCCAGAAAAGTAGAGGGATAGGTTTCCAAAAGAGAATCCAGAACCGGTGTTTTTGCAGCCAGAATAGCATTTCCTCTGAGCTCTGGGTCATAGCCCCACCCATCAAGAATCATGAGCAGTAAAGGTTTTTTAGATTCCACCATGCGTAGGTAAATGTCATTGAGATATATAAATAAGCTGCTATAGTAAAAATTTGTACAAAATAAGAAGTATCCTAGGACCCATGTTGAAGTACAATTAGATGAACAATGTTTACAAGAAGCAGAAGATATAAATCAGCTTTTTTAAAAACAAACAAAACAAGTAAACTTTACTTGAGATAAACGCAACTAATGGTTACTAAACCGAGTAATGCCATCATATTTTCTATGCAAAAGCGGACATATGGTATTAAAGAGAATTTGTACCATATAATAAGAAAGATAAAAATGCCATTTAGAAAGTCAATTGATATATAAATACAAAGAGTTGAAAATCCCTTAGCAGTAGTCGCAAATTACAAAGTAAACCATACATATATGATTATATTGAGTTACTAATAAGGATACCTAAGTAAAACTAAGTTGCGTATGAACGCAAACAACAATCTTAATCACAACTATACTAGCAAGATAATTTTAAGTACAGACCTATATAAAAATCTTTTTCCGACAATAAACCTTCTAAATAGTTCAGTCCTGGTATCTTTATCTGGAGCACTACGCATATACATTGCATCATTACTACTTCTGGTAAATATAAACATCCTGAACTGTTTAGCTGGAGGGCTCATTGTATATGCAGTATATACTCTTGACCGTGCACTCGAACCAGCTGAAGATGCTATCAACAGATCCGAACTCAAAGGAGCAAACAAAAAGTTAGCTCTATTTGTCTGTTTGATTACATTTGCTGTTGGATGTTATATCCTCAATTCAAGTGGTTTACTGCTAATAGCCTTAATGCCGCTTGTAGCTGGATATCTCTACAGCAAAGGAATTAGTGTAGGGAGAATTAAGCTGAAGTTAAAAGGTGGTTTAGGAGTAAAGAATCTTGTAGTCGGGATAACATGGGGCACTTTCATTGCAAGCATTGCCGGAGTGGGGCTTGAAACTATCATGTCAGTGTTCTTAGTATTCTTTTACTATGGATCCAAACTCTTCATAAATTCGACCATATACGACTTTAAGGACGTAAAAGGAGACCTAATGGCCGGCATCAAAACATTACCCGTAAGCCTTGGAGAAAAGAAGACTCGAAGATTACTGTTAACCCTGCATATTGGATCTCACTTATTGCTGATAAGCGCTATATTAATGCATTTAATAGCATTCGAACCTGTAGTAGTAATCTACAGTTTAATCATAGGATTAATCTACATATTTAGATTAACAAAAAATAGAGAAAATGAAACCCCTTTGGGGAAAATAGAAAGACTCTTTTTAGTTGATGGGGAAGCAGCATCTATTATATATCTAAGAGCAGCAGTTGCAACTTTGATATAAACAGAGGCTTATATTTTTTTTGCTTGTGCCAAATAATAATCGATTGAATCCTCCCCGCCATGAATGACGGGGATTCCTCAAACTATGCTTCGTCCTCTTCACATTTTTCTATTTTGTCGGGCTGGCTCTCTACATATTTGATGAGCACATCTAAGGATACCTGTCCAGTAGTCGCTATGAAATATGAAGGAGTCCAAAAAGCATCACCCCATAGCCATTTTTTTGTTTCTGGGAATTCCTGTCTAAGTTTCCGAGCAGTAACACCTTTGAGGGTGTTAATCACTTTTACAAGATTTGTTTGTGGTGTCCCCTTGAATAGAATGTGGTGGTGGTCGTCTCCTGGTTCCTGAGCAATGATTTCTATTGCCATTTCTGAATTTTTTTCATTAGCCCACTGCTCAGAGAGTTCATATATGATTTGCTTTAGACGCTCTCTGATTTTTTCATTATATAGGGCCTTGCGTCTGTATTTGATTACAAAAATTAGATGATAGTGCAGTGTGAATACTGCATGACGTGATTTGTCGAGATT
>MVQW01000034.1 GCA_002067265.1 Methanomethylovorans sp. PtaU1.Bin073
TGTGTAAAAATGAAATTGATGTACCTACTTTTTACGACCAGCACCTTCTATCGAAAAAACTTGGAATATCTGCCATACCCATGGAAGAACTGCTTAAGGAATTAGTGACAAATGGATTTGAAGCTTCACGAACACATTTCAGCGGAACATCATTTAAAACTAATGCAGGACTTGAGGGAATATTAGACGCTCTGAGAAGATTTCGATAAATATAAATATGTTCACATATCTATGATTACACAGAGTAATATACAATAAAATAGATAGAATTATAAGATAATTCTCTTCAAATTCTCAGGACCTTCATAAAGAGAGGGAAATTATGGCTAAAGAATATGCTGAACAACTCTTCCTTCAGGAAAAACCCACATTGGCACTCCTTGCCATCTGGTCTTTCCAGAAAACGTATGCTTCTATAATTACTAAAGAGATCAATTCGACATTTGCGCATACGACGAAAATTCTCTCAAAAATGGAAGAACACGGTTTGGTAAAATTCACAATGGAAGGGCGAGTCAAATATGTGGAACTTACCGAATCAGGATTTAAAGTAGTGGAGGCTCTTAAAAATTTGATCATTGCGCTGGAAGGCGAACTGCCTGAAGGAATGGAGCCTATTGAAGATGAGGGCAATGCGGATCTTTCTTCCAATATTAAAGAATCCATTCCAGATCAAGAGCATGAAATATATGATAAAACAAAAAGGCTGAACGATACTATTGTAGCCATCTATAACGAACTTATTAGCAGTAGAGCTGATAGGGAAACCATTATAATGAGACTAGGGCCTTTTAAGAGGGATCTCAAGAAAATCGAGAACTCTATGCAAGAACATCATGCTATCGACGATGCAACACTGGAGTATTTCAATGATACAAAAGATCTTCTTGAGTCACTTATAAACCAGTAAGAGATCATAAAATATGAAGAAGATTACATTATGCATAAAGGTCTATGGTAACGAAAAAAAAACTATAGATGCTATTTCTGCTGCTGTTGCAAATGAACTGAAAGAACTAACTGCAAAAGCTGCGGTTACTGTTTCTGGTGATGGATGGGCTATTGCTGAAATTGAAGGAGAGGATGAGGAATTCGCGAGTAATCTTCTGGCAAAACAATATGGTACTCCTACATTGAATCCTTCTGAAGGGATGATATATAAGGGGCTTATTGAGTCAATTGAAGAAGATAAGATCAT
Organism: Methanomethylovorans sp. PtaU1.Bin073; assembly: GCA_002067265.1. Next base: position 1,199 of record MVQW01000034.1, read on the forward strand.
TGTGGATATTGGCACAAAGATAATCATTTCTCCTGAAAATATGAAAAAACTCGGAACAGGAAGTGCAAAGCAAATATCATTGCGTTTTGGCATGATAAAGCATTTGCCTGTAGAAGTAGAGATAATAAATACTAAAACCAAAATACAGGGCATGTTCAGTAAATATCAAGCAGACACCTGGTGGCAATGGAAAAAGGCTGGTTACGACCGGGTGACAGCAAATGCCATTACCAGATCTGAACTTAAAGCTGCAATAAAAAAGACCGGGCATGCCAGAGATATATATGGTATTGAAAGGCTGGGAATAATGGAGCATGCAATAGTTTGTAGGGAAACTACTGACGGACCCGGCATAGTCGCAGCAATTGGAAAGTTTGTACCTTCAGAACTTGGAGTGATAATTGGTTCTTCATGAGAACAAAATTATCATTTATTCTTATTAAGGAAATGAACAACGAAAAGGCATCTTTCCTTTCCATTACCACAACATTCTACTTCCTGCACACAGCAAGTAAGATTAAGTGAGTGCACTATTGTACCTTCAATAATACCTTCCGTAAAAGAGCATAAGTTCTTTCCTATGGTGGATATCAGTTTGTAATCAAAGGAGTGCTCTACCGCAATTACCAACGGTTCACGGTTTTCCACGTACATAGTACCCATTTGATATCTTTTCCAGAATTCGGCCAACTCTTTTATGAGAAATTCAATATCTTTTGAGTTGAAGTTTGAAGAGATACTTATCCCGATATCTCTGCCAACTTTTCTCATAATTGGATCGCTATTGATGCCATGAGCATCAAATCCAAATTGTATAGCACGGAAAAAACATTTGAAGCAACCATGTTTTTCTAAGCGAGGGGAAGCAAGTGTTTCCAACACATTTCTATAATGCTTAAGAATAGGGGGCTGGGAATGAGCCATATACTCACATTTGAGATGGTAGGTCTTGCGCCGTTTATCATCAGGATCATATTCTTCTTCAACAAGACCAGAAGAACGTAAGTCGTTGAGATGTACTGAAACTGTAGATTTGGCTTTTCCTGTGTGCTTAACAATTTCATCAAAAGAACGGGAAGAAATTTTAAGGAAATCCAATATCTGGATCTTTACAGGACTATTCAATGCGACAAAACCATTTCCATTAGAAAAAAGAGCAGTCCGATCGCAGTCACTCATATTACATTAGATAACAATAACTCTATATAAATGTTAGCTAATAGTCGAATAGATTGTAAAATAGCAATCAATTGAATAATGAATAATCGTGTAGATAATGGTTACTGATATGCAAATTCAACAAAACATCATTGTTTATGTGCCTATTAAAGAGGCAGAACTTATACGTGCAAAACTCCTAGAAAGTGAAGTTCTTGATATGAACAGAAAGATCAGGAAGGTCACAGAAAATGGTCAAAAATATCTTCTCCTGCCTGTAACAAAAAAAATTCCAGAATATGTATGCCTTGAAGATAATAATCCGGAATTTTACGAGTCTCAGAGATCTTTAAAAGAATTAATTTCAGATGAAATACCTACACAAGAATTTGCAAAAATACCTTCAAGCTGGCAAGTTATAGGAACAGTTATTGTAATAGCAATACCTGATGAACTCAATGATATTGCCACCCTCATCGGTCAAAAGCTGCTTCAAATGTATCCCAAATG
>MVQW01000035.1 GCA_002067265.1 Methanomethylovorans sp. PtaU1.Bin073
ATTGGCTCAAATGTAGTTTACTACTGCAAGAATTGTGGATGCACTACTACATCCACATAAATATTTATTTTTGTTCTATCCGTTATTTCACTCTTTCAATATCTCCATATTTTGACAATTTCTCACAGAGTATCTCGATCTCTGATCTAAGTTTTTCCACAGGTATGCCAAACATCTGTGTGAGGTAAATTGCGCCACCTGCCCCTACTCCTTCTTTTACAAATCCTGCCTCGTACTGTCTCAGTCCCTGCAGGCGTGATTGTCCGAATCCGGGGTCAGTAGCATAGGCCTTTGCATCAAGCTTTTCTGCAAGCTGCTCAAAGTGGGCGGAAGTATCATTCATAACATAGCAGGTTGTTACAATGGTGATGTTATCTGTCTTATAACCAAGATGTTTGATAACTCCAAATATTGTTGCCATCTGCGTGCCACCTGCAAGGATAACTGGTACATCTTCAAGCCCTGCAGCTATTCCTGCCACAGCTGCCATCATAGGATCGCCCACGCATCTGATGGCTTCCATGGGGTTTTCACGGAGATCTCCCGGTTTAATACCTGAGGATTTCAGAGCATCACATACAACCTGTCTTTTAAGTTCAAGAGGGTTGGTGGATGCACTGCTGCTAACATTTCCATTATATCCAAGGGCTGCCAGCACCGCATTGGCAGTAGTGGTACCCGCAGGTATACTTTCACCGATCATGACAAAGTCATATTTTTCCTTAAGCTCTCTGCCCAGCTTAAAGCCGCGTTCAAAGATGCCCTGTGCATCGGGTACAGCTATTGGCTCACGAATGTCTTTTCCCGGGGAACCTCCAATGTCTACCAGGGGCACTGTTTTTGCGGGTAGGATTTTCAGTCCTGAATTAACGAGCATATGTGGTACACCGGTTAGGTTAAGTGCCACCCGGGTTATTAGTGCAGGAGTTGGAGTGTCATAAGGTGGTGTCATGGGTAGAATTGGAATGTCCACGACCATGCCTGTTTCAAGTACCTCGGCATCCCCCGGTGGTGTGTAATCAGTTAGTTTTGCTGTTTTACCAGCAGCAGAAATACCTTCTATGTAAGCAGTTTCAGTATTCGCCAACACACACAGGAACAATGGTCTTTCAGGAGTCTTCATATTTTCCGGTGATAATCCTTCCATGATACACCCTCTTTTTTGGTAAAAAGTAAGTTTCAAGGAAATCAATATTTCCTTGCTACATAAACTTTTACTCTTGCATCTTTACCACACACGGGACATTGTCCTTTGTGGCCTTCTTCCTGTCCAGTGGGTATACCCAGGATACCTGCACCAATTTCTTCTTCAATCTTCAAACCACATGATTTTTCGCCGCACCAGGGAAGGAGTGCAATCCCTTCTGACAATTTCTCTTTGACATCTTCAAGAGATGAGCAAGAAAATATGCGTCCCTGTACATCTGCTACTGCCTTCTCAAAAAGACTGGACTGAATGGCTTTTAATGTATCTTCTACTTCCTGTCTTATGTTCTCTAAAGGTGCCTGCCTCTTTTCTCCCGTATCTCTGCGAACCAGCATGGAAACATTGTTTTTGAGATCACGAGGGCCAATTTCCAGTCTCAATGGAACGCCTTTCATTTCCCATCTGTAGTACTTGGCTCCAGGTCTGTCGTCGCTGAGGTCTATTTTTACACGTATTCCTGCGGCTTGTAGGAGTTGCTGAACCTTTTCACATGCCTGTATCACATCAGATGAGTCTTTGAATACAATTGGAATGATCACTACCTGAATAGGGGCTACTTCCGGGGGTAGTACAAGGCCCTTGTCATCTCCATGTATGGATATAAGTGCGGCTATTGAACGTTCAGATACTCCATAGCATGTCTGATGAGCATATACCTGTTCTCCAGCTGGATTCTCGTATTTTATGTCAAAAGTCCTGGCAAAATTGTCACCCAGGTGATGGGCTGTACCAACCTGTAATGTCTTGCTGTCAGGCATCAATGCATCAACGGCTATAGTATAGTCAGCTCCGGGGAATTTATCCCAGTCCGGACGTTTTGAAGCGAGAACCGGAACTGCAAGCCTGCGATAAAATTCGGTATAGATTCTGATTGCTTCATCTACCTGCTCTGCAGCTTCTTCCCATGTGGCATGTACTGTATGTGCTTCTTTAAAAGAAGTAATTTCCCTCAATCTTATTAAGGGTCGTGTATGTTTTGTCTCATACCTGAACGTGTTAACTACCTGATACAATTTCAAAGGCAGGTCTGCGTGTGAGCGTACCCACAATTTATACATAGGGTAGATGGCTGTTTCACTTGTGGGTCTCAGGGCCAACTTAACATCAAGGGGGGAAGTGCCTCCGTGAGTGACCCAATATACTTCATCCTCAAAACCCTTTATGTGTTCTGCTTCTTTCATGAACTCGTTTTCAGGTATAAGGAGTGGGAACAATGTTTCCATATGGTCCTTGTCTAACAATTCCCTTATAATAGTGTATACGTTTTTCCTTATCGTAAAACCGAATGGGTACCATACATACAGGCCTTTTACAGGATAACGCACATCCATTATTTCTGCTACCTGCAATAGCTCATTGTACCATTCGCTAAAATCCTTCTTCGCAGGAAGGGTTGCATCTTTCTCTTTTTCTGTCATTAAGTCACCTGCTATCTTGATCTGCACGTATAAACAGATGCATTGCTTATAGGCATTTCCTTTTTAAGACAAACGGTATGCTCAATGGATATAATAGGAAAAATTAAGTATATTTTTTAAAAATAGTGAAAGATGAATGGCTAAAAATAAAACCATACATCCTTTGTTTCCCGCTTATGATCCTTGCTTTGGTTTTACTTCGTCAAGGATCATGTTTATAACTTCGTCAACAGAAGCTTGAACTTT
>MVQW01000036.1 GCA_002067265.1 Methanomethylovorans sp. PtaU1.Bin073
TCCTGTTCTGCCATCCCGTGTGCATGATACTCTTTTATGCGGTCATATACACTCGGGGAAACTTCAGAGTACTCATTGATGTCCTTGCGATGTCCCCACACATCACCCTCAAGCAATTCGATGCCCTGCATCTTAAGAAACATAATTGCAGAAGTGGATATGGTTCTCTTGTAAGAGGTTGGAATGTGAAATGCTTTGACCTGAGGGCATTTTTGTACGATTGCAAAAATGTCTGTGTTAGCTGGCCTGAATGCGAGGTGTATAATTTCTTCGTTTGGGTTCAACGTTTCAATCTCTTCTTTAGAACTGACAACTCTTATTTTCATTACTTATACCTTCATCCGAATAAAATATATATTAAAATGAATTTACCATATTCTTTTTATGGTATATATTATATAAATATGACCCGTGGGGAGAGCATGCGATATTCAACGATTAACTTTGAAAATTAAAGAACTGTTGACCTCTTAGATGGTCTGGCTTTCAAGTAAGTAGCATTTACAATAATATCCCTACACCAATTGTCACACAGGATGGGTACAGTAAGCATCTAAGTCAAGTGGAGTGAAATTGACTGGATGATTGAGTGTCATCATACACATCTGAGTTAGCAGCAAAATGTTCTTATAGTTACGAACTATCGTAAGGTTGCAGATTGGGAGATATTCCATAGTCTCCTAACCAGAATCAAATACCTTCCGTGGCAGGTTGACCAATCCTGCCAATCTTCCCCTTTATATTTTTCTCTACCCAAATCCCCTTAAGCACTCTGACTGAATATTATGCATTGTCTCCAAAGTGTTGTTGGCTCTGAGGCAGAATGGGTACCTACCTCCTAAAAGCCACTTACTTTTCCATCCCATTATACACTAAAATGCCCATGTTTCGAAGCTGAGACCTGTATCCTCTTCAAACTTGAATTGAGTCAAATTTCGTAATAAAATGGAATTGGGTCTCTTTGTGGGAATTTTTTGTGAAATTCATCGTACTGTTGGTGATTGAAATACCGAACATTACACACAAAAAGAAAGTCGTGTATTTCATTAAATAACTCTACTGCCTTACGCATGTCATATGCTTGCTTACTAAGTGGGCAAAGTGCACGAGACTCGGAAGCTGACACATATATTGGTTTTATGAGCCCAGCATTAACCTTTTCGAGGAAATGTATTAAATCATCATGTGAACTACCACTCTTCCATTTAAATGGGATTACTGGGTATGTAGTTCCTTCTAATATCTCTCCATCGGCAGCATGTTGATAGAGATTCCTTATTTTATTTTTGAATGTCCATATATACTGTATTTCACTCTCACTCATCATTTTATCAGCAGAGATTTTTTTCAAACATGGACCTAACTCTTTTTTGAACTCCTTTCCTGTCTGAAGAAGTATGATTTCTTTTAGGATTGCTTCTACCAACACACCCATCATGACTATCGCTGCGTTATACCTACCAATCAAAAGTGTCTGGTAACAATCCATGTATAGGAAATATAATTTAGGATTACCTATATCGTTTTGATTAAATGCTGGTCTTATATTCCATAATACTCTTCTCGAGTTCTCACTCCACTCGTTTTCATATTCCTCTAGTAAAACGTCACCATCCTTTTGGAAATAGCTGGGGCATACTGGACATTTGAGCATACCTTTATTTTGCTCTAAAAATATTTTTTCTCCTTTATACTTTAAGCAATGTATGCATAGTATTTTTTCGTTAGTCATTTATTCCCTCGTTGGTTTGATGTTACAACTTAATTTCTTTACTGTAGTTATGTATGCAAAGCTCAACTGCATTTGATATACACGTAAATAGCATTCCAATGACTTCATGCGGCAACTTGCCCGAAATGCCCAAAGTTGCACGTAAATCGAAACTTTGACGTAATTTTTAGCAGATTAATAGATGAATCCGCTGATTGTGTTTTTCACATATCTATAAATAAATAGTACCTGTCAACAATGAATCTGTATATTAATATGTCTTCATATTGATCAATAAGTTATTGATTGTCTTGCTTATTGTTCTTTTGCTTCCGCAGGAGATATAATAAGAAATTATAAAAATTGCAGGTTATCAAACCTGCAAGATCAATATTCTTCCTGCAAAGACCTAAGAGCCTTCAAAACCATGGAAGCGTAATGCTTTGTATCGGTCTTGTAATGTTCTTTTGCCCTTAAGGCATCGGGGCTGGATTCAGATAGGCTTTTCAGTCTCTCCAGCGTAGCCTTAGCAGCATCAAGTACCCATAGATCCCTTGTTTCACCATCTACAATATACATTGATTCCGGCCTTACAGATGTCCTGATATCTCCTTCTGGAGTAGTATATGTACTGGGCTTTCCAATGATGGCTACAAATTCCGGAGTATCACATTCTGCAAGCACCTGAGCAGCTTCTGGCTGGTACTGGCCCGCATATATGAAGAAAGAACCGGTTGGATCTGACACTCTCCCACGCCAGTATTCAGAATCACTGCCAATATCTTCTTTTTCAGTAAGGGTCCCAACTATGAACATCCTGTTTACTTTTGCACCAGTCGGAGTGAACAAGTACTGAGGAGAATACTGATCATCACCGTCCTTGAAAGTCAGATTGGATTCCCTAAATTCCTGAGCGAACAGTCTTCTTGCGACTTCACGGGTATAGCCTGCCATTTAGATCACCTCAGCCTCTTTTATGAGCTCAGCAAGCAATTTTTGATCCAGAACAGACTCCTGTTCAATAGATTCTACAAGTATGTACCTGTCAACCCGCGGCCCTGAAACTTTATAATACTTACCTACAAGCTTTTGTTTCATAGCTTCCAAGACTACTCCCTGATCAAGTGCATCAGCAGCCATAGCTATGGCACTTTCCAGAGTGATCCCGGAGACATCTTCTGTAACGTCCCTTTTAAGAAGTATATCCTGAGTAATGGCCCCCGTATCAAGAACAGCTTTGAGGCGCAGATCATAAACACCATCCACCTTACCGTGCTCCGCACATGCACCTTTAGTTAAGGA
>MVQW01000037.1 GCA_002067265.1 Methanomethylovorans sp. PtaU1.Bin073
GGGCTAATTCTGACTGTAGCGTCTTTTGCCGTCATCTCTCCTGTGTTCTTATAGGTGACACGCAGCATCCCATCTGAATTTGCATATAGCGTACCTGTAGCATTGACCACTTCAAAATCAGCCTCATTATCTACCTTTATGTTGATAGTCTGGTTCTGCTGACCCACAGCATACCACAGCCCCACTTCCATATTGGTGATACCCAGATCAGTTTCATCATCGCCATTGATCTGAACATCCTGCTGATATCCATAATACAATTGCAGATTCAAGGGATAAGTGCCAGCGGGAGCATTCTTGGATATCTCTATGCTAAACTGCACAGGATCTTCAGTTTGCTGCCCAGAGGAAAGAGATCCAGCCTCCTGAGGCCCGGATTTGACTATTACATATGGACTTGAAGAGTTGAGAATAGCTACAATGCCAATAGCAGTAGTTCTCTGTGCTTCATAATTCATCTCTGTCATCTGCAACTTCTGCTCAAGTTCATCAAGGTCGTCTTTATCGGCTTCGTCCTCAAAGCCACTGATAACACCTTTGTTCATCAGATTGAGGTCTATTGTTACTGTGTCCCCACGGGAATACTCATTATCCCCGATCAAAGTTGCAGTTACATTAGGTCCTCCGTAGACTGAATAGTAATTGTCATCAAAGTTGAAGAATTCAGGTAACTGTGCACATGCAGGTGCTGTAATGGAAATTACCAGAAATAAGAATGCTAATACATTAGTCACATTTTTCAGGCTGTTCATTCTATCCCTCTGTTCTTTTGGTTCATGCTCCTCAATATGTTCTTAGATACTATTACTATCAAAGTAATGATTATGCCGATGATTGCAATGCCGGTGATATTCAATTTATCTTCAGTAGGTGTGACGGGGACATTCACTTTCATATTGCTTGAATATGCGATCTCACCGTCTGTATCGATGTATTTGATCTCACTATCCAGTCCATATGTCTTCGCCACAGCTGTACGTTCTGAAGCGATCACAAATGATGCAGTTTTGCTTGAACCCGGTTCAATGGTGCCAAGGGGTTGTGTAGACCCACCACAAGAGAGAGGTTTCATGGCAACGATCCTTGCAGTAGCATCTGTTGCCGGAAGCTCCCCGGTGTTAGTGTAGGTGACATTTATGGTACTAGTGCTACCTGCTGAAAGCTGTCCCGACACTTCAGTAACTTCTAACCTGGGTTCAGGCTCTATAACTATCGGAATTGTTAAAGTTTTATTTGCGTTCTGATAAAAGGTTTCATGATCCTTTGAAGGCATACCCTGAACAGCTGTACTTCCCGCAGTCATTCTTATATCTTTTTGATATTCATATGCAAGAGGTAGAACCAGCATATAGACACCAGCAGGTGCATTTTCTGAGATTGTCAGAGTAAATACAAGAGGATCGGGCAATTGTCCCGGAAAAACTTCTTCCAAGGTCTGGCTGTTAGTGGTCGGGTCAACATCTATATATTCTGAATTGGTAACCAAGGTCGCTTTCACACCATAAGCAACAGTACGGAGAGATTCATAGTTCAGCTCTTTGATGGAAAGAGCCTGTTTAGTTTCAGAAGTACCGACACCTTGTGCACTCTTAGCCCCATAGAGCACTCCCCTGTTGGAAATAACGATCTTTAGATCTTTTGTTTCCCCTCTTTTAACTTCAGCATCTCCAAGCACTGAAGCATAAAGGTCCGGTTCTCCGTAACTTGTGTAAAAGTTTGTAGTCTGCTGATATGTAGCTGGCAAGAATTCCTTTGCAGAAGCAGGACATACTCCCACAGCTGAAAGCATGCTAAGCATAACCACAACTATCAGAATGATGGAAAAGCACGCCGTAATTCGTTTATAATATCTATTGTTCATATGGTGCTAACCTCCGTTGCCTTGGCATGGTTAGTATTCATGGTTTTCATTTTCTTCTTCGAGATCCTCTGCTCCCTGTGCTTGTCCAATAAGACTAATACAGGAGGGAAGACTACAAATGTAGCGAATAATGCCAACGTGACATCAATAACTGTAATGAAGCCAAAATTGCTGGTCATACTAAAGGGAGAAGCTATCAACGCAGCAAAACCAAAAACGGTAGTAAGTCCGGAACTGATAATGGCTTTTCCCATCTTGAGACCTGCTTCGTGCATAGCCTCATCAGGCGTGGCTCCTTTATCTTTCTCTTCAAAATATCTCTCCATCATAAGGATAGCATATTCGGAACCCACTCCAAGAATAAGTGCACCAAGAGTTGCTGTCATGGGAGTGTATTCGAGACCTGTATAATACATGATACCTCCAGACCACCCTACCACTATAAGCATTGTAATGACAGGAGTCAGAGCTTTAAGGTGATCTCTGTAAATTGCCAGCAGTCCTATGAAGACCATGATTATGCCCAGCATTGTCATCAACATGCGACCTGAAGTAAGCGCACCGATCACCTCAAAGAAAACCACAGAATTTCCGGTGATAGTAACAGTGGTGCCAGGAGGCGGAACAAACCATTTAATGTCTTCTTTGACCGTATCTGAAAGTTCGGATATACCTTCAAGTCCAAGTTCGCCCATAGCGTTGCCGATGTTAAGGTTCAGCATCATGATATTACCGCCATGGAGGTACCATTGTTTCTGGCTATCTGGTATCTGTGCATATATATGTTCTACTTCTTCGGCAGTATCTGGGATCTCACCGCCGTTCATCTCTTTTACAAGAGGCACGATGCTGCTGGAACCGTATATGTGAGATCTGCCGTCAACTTCGTGCTGTGCGAACTCGTCAATCCATTTCAGCAGGTAAGGATTGGCATTATCGTCTGTTTTAATTACAAGATTTAGCTGATCGGTACCACCCAGTATACTGCCAAGATGTTTGAGGTCCAATAAAGCAGGCATGTCCTG
>MVQW01000038.1 GCA_002067265.1 Methanomethylovorans sp. PtaU1.Bin073
GGAGATGCAAAAATAGCGTATCCTGGACAGGTGCTGGGATGTAACTTCTCATCTGCAAGGGCCGAACAGTGTGATGAATACCTGTACATTGGCAGTGGCTATTTCCACCCCATGGGAGTTGCATTATCTACCGGAAAAAGAGTGCTTATAGCAGATCCCTTTGTAAATGAGGTAAGAGAACTGGATATTTCAAAGGTGCTCAAGCAACGCAGTGCTGTTATCGGAAAATCCCTTGATGCAAATCTTTTTGGAATAATTGTGTGTTCCAAACCCGGACAGGAACGTATGAAACTTGCCCTGAAGTTGCAGGATATGATACTTAAGCATGGTAAATCTGCCAGGATCATAATGATGGATCTTGTTACCCCCGACCAGTTACTCCAGTTCAAAGTGGACGCTTTTGTAAATACAGCATGTCCAAGACTTGCTATTGATGAAGTTGGCCGTTTTAACGCGCCAATGCTCACTCCACCGGAACTTGAAATAGTGTTGGGTGAGAAGAAATGGGAAGATCTGGCTTTTGATGAGATCACAGCCTGAAAATTGCAGGTAATAAAATGAAGCAGAGAAAACTTGAGATCATGCTGGAAAAGGTAAAAGGGTTTGAGAAACCCGATGTCAACCTTGAACAATATGCTACACCTGCCCCCATAGCTGCAGAAGTGCTGCATTTTGCATTCATGCATGGAGACCTGCAAGGTACAGTATATGACCTTGGATGTGGCACCGGTGTCCTTGCAATTGGTGCAAAGCTCCTGGGTGCTGAGAGAGTAGTGGGTTTTGATCTGGACTCCAGTGCACTGGAAATAGCAAGACAGAACGCAGCCATGATGGGAGTTGATGTGGAGTTTGTGCAGTGTGATATATCAGGCGTACCGGAACACGCGGATACCGTTATAATGAACCCGCCTTTTGGTGCCCAGTCCAAAGGTAATGACCGGCCTTTCCTTTCAACAGCCATGAGAGTTGCAGATGTGATATATTCCGTACATAATTGCGGAAGTTACAGATTCATAAAGAGTTTCATAGAACCTGCAACTATTAGTGAATGGTATGAAACCGGTTTTCCTATAAAACGAACATTTAAATTTCATAAAAAGGATGTAGAACTGGTTAAGGTTGAGATCTACCGGATAGTCCGGTGTGATGGCAGCATATAATCTGCCTTTATTTGCAACTGCTTTATATAGCGGGAAACATATGTCTTGCAAACTGGCGTTCAATTATATAAATATAATTTCATCATGAGGGATTTTTATTCGGATAAGGAGTAGAAAAAAGGTTTCACGCAGGATGATAAAAGGTTCCGGCGAGGAATCAGAAAGTGTACAGTCACCTGATAAAACAGAGCAAAAGGGGACTGAAGAAAAGAGAGGGCCAACAACCGGAGTTGCAAAAAGGCCTAAGCGCAGCAGTGTAAAACCTTCAAAGAAAGAGAAAGAGGAAGAGAACATGGATGAAGGAGAAATGATCTTTGTTATGCCTGGTGACATTATCGGTACTACTGAAGAGTTTAGTCCGGGCATTGGAACATTCCTGCATGTTGCAGATATCCATGCTGCCTCTACAGGTGTTGTGAAAATAAACAGAAAATCACGCGTTATATCTGTCGTACCCAGCACCAAGTACCCACCAGCTATTGCTGTGGGAAATATTGTAGTTGGTGCCATAACAGGACTCAGAGAAAGTGTTGCTCTTGTTGAGATCGCTGCTATAAAAGATGAAGGAGAACGCGAATTCCAGAAAGTGGGACTTGCTGCCGTACATGTGTCAAATGTCAAAGACTCTTACTGTAAGAGACTGGATGAAGAGTTTGCTGTAGGCGACATAATAAAAGCAAAGGTTCTGAACACTGAGAACATGAGGCTTAGTACCGCGGAGAAGGAATTTGGTGTAATGAAAGCTCATTGCTCCAACTGCCGTACCGTTATGGTAAAGGACGATAATAAACTGAAATGCCCAGAATGCGGAAGAGTAGAGAAACGTAAGCTCTCCTCAGACTATGGAACTGGCATTGTATAAAATCAAAATCTAGGTTATATGGGTGAAGTCCATGGAATTAAAAATCATAGATAAGACAGAAGATGAGATGCACCTTGAAATTAAAGGTGAGACACATACCCTTCTCAACATGCTGAAATCTGTGTTACTGGAAGATAAAAGAGTACACACTGCTTCTTATGATATGAAGCATGTGTCCATAAGTGAACCAATACTGTATATAAAAACAGATGGCACAGATCCAATAATTATCGTAAAAGAAGCTGCAGAAATACTTGCTTCACGTTGTGAAGAGTTCATTAGCGTTTTTGGCAAAGCCGTGGAAGTGTAAGAATTTCCACGACTCTTGTTCTTTTCTAATATTTATCTAGCATTAGTTATTTACCGATTTGGATTGCTTAACCTGTGTAAGTAAGCGATCGGATTGATTGGGAGATGTAATACATGAAAGTAGTGGCATTCAATGGTAGTCCAAGAAAGGAAGGTAACACTGCAACGCTTATAAAATATGTCTTTGAGGAGCTGGAAAAAGAAGGCATTGAAACAGAGCTTGTGAATATCGGAGGAAAAAGAACAATAGGATGCACTGCATGTATGAAATGCTTCCAGAACAAAGATCAGAAATGTATATTTGACGATGACTTTGCCAATAACTGCATTCAGAAAATGATAGAGGCTGAAGGTATTATTTTGGCTTCTCCAACCTACTTTACTGACATAACTACCGAAATGAAAGCTCTTATTGACAGAGCTGGCTTCGTATCAAAAGCCAATGGTGACCTGTTCAAAAGGAAGGTAGGTGCATCTGTTGTAGCAGTACGCAGGGCTGGATCGCTCCACGCTTTCACTACCATGAATAATTTCTTTACCATTAGCCAGATGATAATACCTGGATCAAGTTATTGGAACATGGGCATTGGGGG
>MVQW01000039.1 GCA_002067265.1 Methanomethylovorans sp. PtaU1.Bin073
GGTTGATAGTTAAGCCGGACGTAGCCCTCAAACAACAAGAGGCTGAAGTCCCACCACCACCAAAGGTTATAGCAACCCCTGGAGGAGGGACTGGAACGGGTACAACTACAGGGACCAAAGATATAGGTTCAACCGGAGAACCATCTCCTGAACCTGTACCAATAGTGCAGCCTCCAAAGCGTTTCCATGGCAGTGTAACGCTTGATTCAACAAGAGTAGGACGTGATGCCTCAGCTATTGCCGATGAAGTAATCGCACATCTGGCGGGTCTTGTTGGGTCAAATGTGACTGTTACACTTGAGATTGAGGTTGAGGTTCCGTCCGGTGTCCCGGATAATGTGGTGAGGACTGTCACTGAGAATAGCAGGACGTTGAAGTTTAAGAGCCAAGGGTTCGAGAGGGAGTGACACATTACTCATTAATCGGTTGGCAGTAACAATGGAGAAGGACTATAACTTTTTTCCACTAAGATGTGGTTGCAGCGATTTCGAACTTTTTTTAAAGTTTCTTCCGACAGTTGATTATGGCACATTCCTTTGTAAAATCGAACAACAGAATTCCAATATGAAAACATCAGATGTACATCTTTGGAGAGATTCGTTAAAAAGTAAGTTCATTGCTGTATCACTGTTATATGAAGACGTTCTGAATCAAATACCCATATGGAAAAGTGACATAGAACTAACAAAAGAGAGAGGATTTTGCGACGATATTTCGCAAGTAATTCTTTTAATAAAATACGAAACTTTCCTTAACTCGATATATAATTTGTGTGAAACTCTTAGTCATCTAGTGAGAAGATTTTACTCAAAGGCGAATTTACCCCATGGCTTTCATAAACAAATGAAATTCACTCAAACAATAAAAGATGTAGATGAGACTTATTTTCGAATACTAGAGAGGGTAGGTTGGTATAGTGAAGTTCAGTCTTACAGAAGCGAAGCTACTCATTTTTTATCTGGTTCTATATTTATTTCAGATAGCGGAGAACCGGGATACCAAAATAAACCATACAATGAAAGGCAGGACGCTCTAAAAAATATCTCTCAAGATAATATCAAGCAACATGTTGTTGAGCTTTACAAAAAAGTGTGCTCTTTTGTTACAGAGTTTTCTAAGCACTTCCTATTAACAAAATGCAACAAGGACAAACCAATTGCAGGTTTCTGTTTGAGAAGGGCGGATGGTAGGACTGGAACCAGAACAATTACATTAAATGACTACTTATGTGGGAAGCCACCAACTTGTATAGCATTCGAATTTGATTGTCCACATGAAGAAGAATGTGAAGCTTTGAATAAACCATCTAGTCGGAAAAATTGAATTACTTATAGTCTTTAGTTCTGGACGGACCAGTTAAGGTTCAACTGGCGAATAGTCATGGCTAAGACCTCTATCATCGATTATGTGATTGTCCATGAGCTGTGTCATCTGGTGTATAAGAACCACTCCAAAGAGTATTGGAATCTTCTTAGGACACTGATGCCGGATTATGAGAAGAAAAAGGAGTGGTTGAGGATTAATGGGAAGCTGCTGGAGATGTGAATTAACGTCAACATATTTACCTTTCAGTTATGCAACAAGCTATTCCAAAAAGAAAACTTTGCTAACTTGCTTCCTGCTGTCTCCTGTATCAGTGCTCAATTTATAATATCCCGATGATTGGTTAGACATGTTTAAGGATATGAAATACTCTCCATCATTTAGATAATTAGAGAGGATTATTGTACCTGAAGATATTGAATTGTTTACGGGTTCAAGTGTTATAGCCTCTACTTCAATCATTCCTTCGTTTGAGTCTATTTTCTCTAAGGACAAAGATACGTTTTCATTTAGACCAAGTACATTAAGGCTTCCAGATATCATTGATTTATTTTCAACAGAAGTATCGGCTATTTGCATTTCTATATGACTTTGAGCGATTAAAGCCATAGAAGCAAAAGGTACAATATTAGCTATAATTAAAATTGAAAAGGCTACAATATAAAAATGAATGTTATCAAATTTGGTTTTTTCTTTTATCTTGAGATGTGTAATGAAAAAAAACACAGTTAGCACTAGACTCATACGTGGCAAATAATTTACAAAGCTATTATCTATTAAGTATAGAACAAAACATATTAGAAAGGCAGCTACGATTAGGTATTTTGTTTTGAAATTGCAATGGAATTTAAATGTTGGGTTATAACCAAGCTTCACCATGATTAAAAGTGGAATATAAATAAATGCACCAGCTATGAGGCCGATGAAAAAGTGGTACTTTCCCAAAGAGAATCCAACATACATAAATAACAAATTAATCAAAAATATTGGGAATAACATAAAAGATAATTTATAACAAATAGGCGATAATAAAACAATATTTTTTTTGAATTTAGTGCTTTCGATTTCAAATGAAATCCCCCTTAGATATATAAATATTATAACCAATAGCAAAGTTACTATTCCAGTTGAAAATAGATTACAAAATAATATGAATATAGGAGGGTCTATTGCATGGCTTTTAAAGTAGTTAAAACTGTGATATAAGACAGTGATAATTGCAACAATTAATGTAATGGCAAAGTTCAAAGACATGTTATTTTCAGGGTATTCTTTTTGAGAGCCTATCCATTTGTTGACCTTATCGTTTAATTCTCTCTGACGGAACAGTCGTTGTACTTCCCATATTTTCTTCATCAATATTAGTTCTATTTTACGCATTAAATAGTTATCTGACAAGCCATTCTTGAATACCCCGCAGTCATTTTCTTAGTTATTCAAACTGTAGCTTTATTTGGTTTATAGCAGTGATAATATGAAGTATCAAGTGGATATGTGGGAAGAAGTGGAACACGTCACAAGATTCACTTTCTCCCGAACCAGCATGAAGTCATAAAAGTCAACCTCACCACGCATCATACGGAACATTATCGACCGAGCTCTGGTACCGTATTCCAGATTATGCAGGTTCACCTTCTTACCTCTTTTGACTTTGGTGTTTATTGTCATGCCCGCAACCCACCTTCTAGTATACGTGTCCATCCTCTTTACAAGACTTGCACTCAACTTATAGGTCCTGAGTGGTTTGCAGATACCAGGAACCTTTCTCTTACCCACGATGAGCAAGTACCCTTTACGTGCCTTCTTACGTTCCTCATAGAATTCGGAGTAACGATACAGTATCTCGTATACCCCATCCCGTTTCAATGGTCTAATACCTACTGATTCTCGAAGCTTATTCACCAGCCCCTGTGCCTCTTCAATGGTTACCGGCTTATTGCCAGCATCCAACATTGCCTTGAACAGCAAGTACTTACTCGTCCCGAAATGGGACCGAAAATAACAATAGTAGCATAGCTCGGTTCCTTCGAAATCGACTGAATGACCACAACAAATGCAGTTTCCCTTCGTGGTTTCTATGTTTTCACCTCTAAAAAGTGCAACCCGGTTACTTTGTGTTAAGCGGAAGAGGGTTAGCTTCCCGAAGGGGAAGCAAACCTGACTGAGCGGAATTGTGGCTACGCAATTTGTCGGTGTGAGTTCAGATATTTTCGCAACTCTTTACGTGTTTTTTTCCGAATTGTGAATGGAATCTCATAGCGGTCAGGAATTATGAACATCTTAATTGGTGGCAAGTTCAGGTTGAAAACCCTGGCGAGGTAGTTCTGTAACGTGTAGAAGAGTACATCACTTATTTCTATACGTTCCATGAGGTCTTCGATAGTGAATCCGACATACCTTTCAAGCTTTTGGGTTTCTTCCGGGTTCATTTTCTCTATCAAGTCAGTGCACATATCGATGTCAGGGATTGAAAAGTCATCAACATATGGCAATTCACACTTACTGAGCAGGTCCTCTAATGTCTCTTGGTCGAAACTATCTGCTTCACAGAATTTATCAACTACAGAGCAGCGTTGCTCAGTCGTCATGTCGTTCCAAAATTTATGAAGAAAAGCGAGTTCAGATTCATAGATTGTTGTGTTCATACATCGTAGTAAGATATCACCTCTTTTAAGCTTTTCCAACATCGGGTGACAGGTTTATGGTATCATAGTTTTAAGTTCAGCATTTTAAAACTCGATAATCATTCGGTCATCAAAAAGCAAAAGTATGGGAGGTATTTCAATTCCACTTGAACAGTTGATACTTGACTACCTTGTTGAGATGAAAAAGCAAGCACCTGAGAGGTAGTTCAGTTTTTGAAGTGGCAGTAAAAGCTTTATGTCTTCGAATCGATGTTCAACTGCTTGGCATATTCGGTGACCAGCTTCAGATGAGGTCTCTGGTCACCGGAAATCTTTACGCTATAGCAGTTTTTCGAGTGCAAGAGAAGCTTTATAAGTTGGGAAATCAATGATTGATGGCTACCATTTTGTGGGTGTTTTACGATGGCACCTCTTGCAAACGAGTGAGTAGTTTCCATTTGATGACGGGTCTTCTTTGGTATTCTTCCCCGTCATCAAATCTTCCCATCACCTGTTCTCCCTAGTACAACTCGAAAATGGTCCATTAAATACTCATAGTGGAAGAAGAACCAGCACACCTCTCGACAATGTGATATCTTAATGAGCACTCAGCATATCACTTTCGGATTTTGAAAAGTCGATTTTATAATACCTGTCGGCTGTTTTAGAAAGTGAAAAGCTTATCTTGTGAAGTGGTCTTTGTACTCTAAGTACACATAAAGTACTGAGAGTACAGAGTACTTTTCATACTTCAAATATGTGGAGCTACGACTTATATTCGTCTGTAAATTCACCTGTGAAAGGATGGGACATTTCGGACTCTCAGGCTTTGCAGGAAGCTTGCCATTGAGACTTTGGGGATTGAGTAAGGGGTTAGTATGTGTGGACGCTAAATCGTCTCCTAGGCGTTCCTAAGAAAGAATTATCAAAAGTTGACTACGTCAAAAGCATGTGATTATTGTTCTTCTCCTCTCTTGACTCATCGTCTTTGAGGTTCACATTGTGAGTACCATAAAGATACATTATATTCAGTGCACATCATACTCTCGGAGTACACTGTATCTTCTGAGTACACAGTTGTCTCAAAGTACAGTGTACTCTCCATGCATTCTATCCTTAGTCCTGGATGAAGGTCAGCGGTCAAGGTGCAGGCTTCAAAGGTTGAGGAAGGGCATCGATGGATAGCTCATAGGGTCAATCTTCAGGCTGATAGACGGGTGTTCGTATGGGTGATGGACAGACAGGCTTTCTGGGGCTTAGGAACTTCCTTAATTATATGGGAATGCACAGTGTCAACGGATGCGTTCCCCTACTAACCCCTACCTCCAGTTGAAAAAGTAGGGGAATTGAAAACAGTGACAAGAGGATTTTTATCCAACCATCCCCCTACTTCCCCTACTTACCCAACTAAAAATAAGTATAGTATATGGAGCCAAACCTTCTCCCAACACAATAGAATCTTCACTTTTCTTATACCCACATAATAAGTATCTCAAATTTAGTAGGGGTTAGTAGGGGAAGTAGGGGATTGGTTCTACCGTCATCGATTGAGAAGTAGGGGAAGAACGAACTTGAGGTAGGGGAAAGTAGGGGAAAGTGAGAATAAAAGTCTCACTTCGTTAATTCCTTATGCTTTTTCCAAAATATTTCTACGGTTGGGTACCAATTCTTCATTTTATCTCTGCTGAACTCATTGAAGAAGTCTAGTTGCTGCTTCTTCAAATTTATTGCAGATGTCAGCTCATTGTACTTCTGTTCAGATTCTTGCAAGGTATGTCCAAATTTCTGATGCCAGTTTACAAAATCAACTGGGTTCTTGAGCAAGTGCTCTTCGTAGGCTGGGAGTTTATCACCGAGTGTGAACTTACCCCCCATGTTCTTATAAAAGTCACCGAGTAATGACTTAGTCTCTGATTCCCTCGCAGTGATTGCTTTGACTAATTCAGCTTTGTCAAAGTCTACTTCCTCTTCATTGGACCTAAACCACTCGTTCTGTTCTAGCTTGTCAAGTATGATTGCATAGACACGGGTACCCAGAATTGAGTTCTTAATGGGATTCCGTATGGTTAGACCCGTTCCTTCATAAACGATGATGTCTGACTCCGTTTTGATTTGTCTGAACATCGAACTGGCAACGATTTCATTCTTTTTAAGGAAGGAGTCAGTGCTCTCTTTGTTGAGTAAAAGCATCATACCATGCTTCCGTGATTCGTGCAGATAGCCTTTTACTTGGAATGTGCCGCCTTTGACCGATTCAGTTTCGTTGCCGTCTTTGTCTACTTCAATCTCCGGGTCCTCTTCCAGATACCTTCTGTTGTGGTCTGCATTCGATAACAGAAGATGGAGCTGCTCCACCCACTCCGGCACAGTGGACTCGTTCACATATTCGGCAGTCTGGTCCTTAACTACCTGTATGCTGTCCATTCTCATGAGCCAAGGATAAGCACCTCTGATACCATCAAAGACCTCTTCAAGCAATTCCATTCCGAGAGCTGTGGCAGCCTGCATATCTGCTATACGGTTCTCGATAGCTGTGGTGGGTTCAAACTGTGACTTGATAGCATCGAAGTCAGCTCTTAAGTCATCGTGCTTCATTATGACCTCGTAGACAAGCGGTCCGAGGTGACCAAAGTTCTTGGGACCGAGGTCTCTAGGATTTTTAGCTGCGACCATTTCCTCGAATGCCTTGACTTCTTTTTTGATGTAAGGTATACTTCCGTCAGCCTTAAGATTTATACAGCGAACAAGGGTACCGCTATAGGTTGCAACACCAAAGATTTCTTTTTCAGAGCTGAAGCAGACGATTGTACTGAATTCACCTGATTCATTGATACCCTTTCGGTAGTTGAATCGTGTTCTATTCTTTCCGGTTGATACGTTTTTGATGAGTGGCTCTGTCCTTTTAGCATCATCAGCATTCCTAATCTCATCAATAAGAATCATTACTCCGTTCTTCCCCTTAAGAATCTGATTTGGTGCCTGATTGCTGCTATTGAAGTCAATCAGGATTCTGTTTGGGTTACCAAGCATACTCAGAGCAGCTTTGAACCTAATGGTCTTGAGCTGGCTTGTCTTTCCGTCAAGCACTACTGAGAAGGATGATACCCCGATGTGTTGCAGTATCATGGTAGCGACCTCAAGACCCATAGCAAGCCTTACTTCCGGGATGTTGACAAGACCTTTGATGCCTTCCATCCAGCCTTCAAGTGTCCCTTCTTTGTACCACTTCTCACGTGCTTCAGCGTTGACACAGATGATGTTCCCACCATAACATTCTGCTCCACATACGAATGCATCACCATACCATCCAATGGTTTCAGTTGCTTCAATGATTGGCAGCTTACCACTACTCACACCTTTTTCAAACTGCTCATCGAGCATGTACTTGAAATCAGGTGCATTGCGAATGTATAAACCGTGAGCACGGGCAAATTCATTGAATGTTCTAAGGTCGTTGAGTGCACCGACTTCAACATCAACATCTTTTATGTCACCGTTAACGGTAATGAACCTGATACGTATCATGACCTTTGTGTCACCATCGACCCGGAACCTAGTGGTCACTGCACAGCAATTACCTATTTGAGTGAGTTTCTCTTCTTCGACCTCTTTTCCGGTATTGTCAGTTTTGGTGTACGTCTTGACCTTATAGGCGAAGCACTCCCCGAACCTGTAACCATATGGTATCATTATGCCTTCGAAGCCTTTAAAACTCGACTGTACGTGTATCATCTTTGCCTCATTGGCAATACGAAGACGCTCAGTAGCTTTGTTTCGTACATCGATTTCCTTTTTAAGGTCCGGGCTCCTGATGTAGTCGTATAGTTCCTTGACAACTGTTTCATCAAGTCTATTGCCAAACATTGACTGTGGTGAATCAGATTCGAGGTTTGCTTGTATCCTATTTCCCTCAATGGTGAAATAGACAGCAACGCTGTAGTTAACATATCCTTCCTCAATACTACAATCGAGGGTCAGTGTGACCGGGATTCCAGCTACGACTTCTTCTTTGTCTGGGAGCTCATTTATAATAACGTCATGAGCAGCGTCAATGTTCTTTACTATCTCATCACGCTGAGATTCGACAGATTTATCTACCTGCATCTCATATTCGGAATTGTGGCTTTCTTTGAGGTGAGCCATTGGGATTTCGGGCAGCTCCGGGGTGGTGCTTGGGGCTACCGATTCGATTTCTATCATTTCTCTTCTCTCCTAAACATTGACATTGCGAGTTTGATTATGTTCTTGTCACTCAGTCCCAATCGCAGTTCCATCCCCTCCTTTTGCAAAGTTCGATGTTCCGTTCTCTGCACTTAGCGATGTTTTTCTCTCTGTTCTTCTCGATTCTCTTTTCTCTGTTCCGTTCTTTGATTACTTCATATAGCTTGTTGACCATGTATTCTCACTCTCTTTTTTCAGCTACCTCGACATCACCTTTAAATAGTGGGTGCTCACAGTTCAGACTGCAAACGGTGGGGCAATACGCCCCGAACTCTTTTTCACTCATCGTATTCTCTCCGAACTTCTCTATAATGTTCAATTGCTGCTGCTTCAGTTGCAGCATATTCTATTTGTTCAGCAAGCTGCTTTGCTCTGAACTTATTCAAGTTCGTAGTCACTTCATAGAGATTGTCACCATCGTAACATCCCAATACAACATCATTTGGAAGCTCAGGGTGCTCATTGCAGGCATAACCGTAAAGCTTGCACCTGATAGCAGCTATCTTGTTATCTAGTGTGTTGAACTTGCTATAGAACTTTGTAGTTCCATACAAATTACAAGCCATTATCTCAGCTTCTATCAATAGCAAGTGAGCCTGCTTTATCTTCTTCCCAAGTTCAATGTGCTGTTCAATTGAAGGTTTGTTTTTCATTTTATTATCCTGCTGCTGAGGCTTTGAAGCCCCTTAGCAGCCTCTATGTATCCTTGGTTTCATCGCATCAGCTAGCTCTAAGCTTTGCTTCCACTCTTCATAGTCCTTTTCGGACAGAATGAAACGGTCGTCAGGAGTCATTTAAGCTGACTCCTTCTTAGGCAGGAAGCCCCTCTCCGTGAAGTATTCACGTAGGATGTAATTCGCGTAGGTGGACTCTTTTGCAATTCCTTTTTGTTCATCGAACACTTTCTTGACATCCGGGTCAACTGATACACCGATTTTAGCTTTTATCATAAAGAAATCACCTTTGTGATTAGTGTCATAATATGCATATGCTCTATTTATACTTTACTAGGCATAATCGATATCGGGTAAAGACATTGTAAATATCTGCGTCCACCCATAAAAAGATAGCAGATAATGGAAAAATTCAAAATGATAAATAGAACGATGACGGGTAATGGGTCAGTTTTTGAAAAATGACAAATAGATTGATGTGACAACTGTATCTGGTACTGATTGAATATAGTGGTGTGGTGACACTGAAAATTTTACATGAAAGACTTGTTCTAAATTTTCTATCACCCATGATACAAAAAGCTAAATAATGGAACTCATTACCCAGCTTATATGGAAAACGTAATCAAAAATCCAATTGGGTATGCTCGAACTTCTACGAAAGAGCAGGACATCAACTTACAGATTAACTTACTGAAAGACGAAGGTATCCCATCAGATAGGATATTCTACGATATCGGTGTTAGTGGCAGCGTTCCTGCCGAAAGAAGGCAAGGCTACAAACAATTGATGACCTTCACGAAGAACAATCCAGTAGATGCTATTTACTGTTTTGAGATTTCACGACTCGGTAGAACAGCTATGGAGACATTGGTACTTGTTCAGGAATTAGAAAAAAGTGGCATCAAGGTCATCAGTCTGTCACCATCGGAGTCATGGAGTAAGAACGTAGACCCGTTGTTTAGAGACCTGCTGATACACATGCTTGCTTGGGTTGCAAATATGGAAAGGAAGGTGTTAAAGGAGAGGGTGAAAGCTGGGGTGCAGGAATACCGGGACAAGAATGGTAAGTGGGGTCCTAGGAAGCGAGAACCTAATCAAGCAAAGGTCGAGAAGATGCTCAGTCAGGGGATGAAGTTGGCAGAGGTTGCGAGAGAGATGAAGATACCACAAAGTACGCTATACAAGTATTATCACATCTGGCAGGATGAGAAACGAATAGAGTACGTGGAAGGAGTTGAGTAAACATGGAATGGAATGAAATTTCATTTGAGGGGAAACGAAAACTTACAAGATGGCACCGAAAACAGGTGCGGAACAGCAATCTTGTATGCATGTCAAAGATAGTCAGAGATGCGAAAAACGAGTCCGAGCTATTCAAGACTTGTGGGCTCATCACCAAGCAATACAATACCCGTCACAAGGCTCTAGCCTCTCAGATGAGTTCAGAGGTAACTCCTGACATTAGTCCTGAAAACGCAACCTGAGCGATTCTGAGAAGGAATGAAGTGGAAGAAACACCAATAGATTGAAAAATTTTCTTTTTGTCCCGGGTTTGAAAAATGAAATTGGAAGTGAAGGTATAAGTGAGGCTTACATAGATAGGAGGCAATTAAAGACACTTGGAGAGAAGATGAGAGTTCAGGATGTAGTGTCTGTCCTGAGCTCTTAAGTCGTCACTATGGACTTATAATTCAATCATCTGTTTCTTTGAGCACATCAATCTCTAAAGGGTCATCAACTAACATTCGCTTCTTGGGATTTGGTACCATCTCAGTTTCAACCATACCATTCTTTAAGACTCTACTTTTTCCCGGAATCATGTCAGGTTCAATGTCCTTAACTATTCCGGCAGAAGTGAGTTGCTCTACTACACTCATGAAATTAGACTGCATATGCCCGGTACTTTGTCTAAGTTGTTGGATTTCAAACATTGCATCCTGATTTGCCTTTTTCATAGCAGCCATCTGCTCTTTCAGCTCTCTATTCTCTGCTTGCAGGTTTTCAAGGGTCTCTTGGTCTGGTTTTATGACATCGGTGACCACATACAGATGCTCCATATACCCCATGTACTCTTCTTTCAGCATTTCAGGCTTCCACTCGTGATAAGCAGCTCTTGTCGATGTCTCCTTCCTGCCTGATAGATAATCAACAAGGTCAACGGGTGCTTTTGCATCGTGTCTCATTGTATTGTTGAAGTATTTACGCATGTTGTGGCTGCGTATCTTCCCGTATTGACCCTTTATCTGCACATAACCGCACATCTCATCAAGTCTGCCATACATGCTCAGGATAGCAGCCTCATTCTTCAGCCCGAATAAGCTTGGGTCATCATCTTCCCTTTCATCAAGCATCTGTATGACTGCTTTGGAAGCTTCCGGGTTGAGGAACGTATAGTAGTGCTCGTTTGTCTTCTTTCTTGTGGGATTCAAGGTGGTGACCCCGGTTACCTTATCGTATCCATTCCAGAAGTCATCACGGGTCAATGACAGGATTTCAGCAGTGCCCATGCCCGATGAAACCTGACTCAAAACGATTGCTTGTGCAAGTATTGACCCATGCTTGAGGGCATTCTGAATATCCTCTTTCTTAGGTATGTACTTGTTGCTTTTTTTGACATTTGCCTTGTCTATTCCATTGTATGGTAGGATGATATTCTTTCTTTTGTAGAACCTCATCAGCGAATTATAGTAGAGCACTATTGTGCCTTCAGCAAGACCCTGCTCAGCGAGGTATCTTGGGTACTTGCTGATGTACTTGCCTATTGACCTGTTATCGATGTCAGGAATCTCTATTTGCTCTTTCTTGGCAACAGCTATCAAGTCTTTGTAGGTGTACACTTTACCGTGCTTTGTTTCAATCATTTCGAGGTACTTGCAAAGTGATTTTGCAAGATTCCTCTGGGTACCTTCACTTCGTGCCTTTATGGTGTCACAAAGGTCTAAAAACTCAGTGTCGGTCATTAGTTTTTCAATGGTTGTTTGTGTTTTAATTGTTGCAGGCATTTGGCTCTTTGCCTCCAACCTCTACTGATACGTTTATACTTAAAAACCTTTTGATATTACATTGGCTCTCTACAGAGCCAATATTATGTATAATTATAGTAACAATAGACTAAAAAACACTGGATATAATTTATTTAAGGTGTATATTGTTACTGATTTCAGTAGTATGCATGACTATTTAAGTCTGCATACATGACAATTATTTCTAAATTAGTTGATTTTTCCGACAGTCTCTCTATTATTTAGCTTTGTAGTAGTATATTTTGAGTTTCATCAGTTCTAACAAGTGTAGCAATGGTATAATATATGATTCAAAATCATAAATTAGTTTAGTACTGGAGGGTTGCTGTATGATGTTTGGATTCGGAAAACCAAATATTGAAAAAATGGGAAGAAAAAAAGATGTAAGAGGATTGATTAAAGCATTAGAATATGAAAAATACAATCAAGTTCGTAGGGATGCTGCAATGGCGCTTGGAAATATTGGCGATGCTCGTGCTGTCGAACCTCTTATTCAAGCTTTGAGCAATTCAAATGAATATGTTCGTAGGGATGCTGCAATGGCGCTGGGAGAGATTGGCGATTCACGTGCTGTCGAACCTCTTATTCAAGCTTTGAGCGATTCAAATGAATATGTTCGTAGGGATGCTGCAATGGCGCTGGGAGAGATTGGCGATGCTCGTGCTGTCGAACCTCTGATCCAAGCCTTGAGTGATTCTTTCTGGGATGTTCGTAGGGATGCTGCAGTGGCACTGGGAAATATTGGCGATGCTCGTGCTGTCGAACCTCTAATCCAATCCTTGAGTGATTCTTTCTGGGATGTTCGTAGGGATGCTGCAAAAGCGCTGGGAAAGATTGGGACACCTGCTGTCGAACCTCTGATCCAAGCCTTGAGTGATTCTGATAGTGATGTTCGTAGGGATGCTGCAGACACGCTGGGAATAATTGGATGGAAACCAGGGAAAGATGAAATTGCTGCACAATACGGGATAGCTAAAAGAGAATGGGATAAATGTGTAGAAATGGGAGCACCTGCTGTCGAACCTCTGATTAAAGCTTTAAGTGATTCAGACGGGTGGGTTCGTTACAGCGCTGCAGTGGCGCTGGGAAATATTGGCGATGCTCGTGCTGTCGAACCTCTGATCCAAGCCTTGAGTGATTCTGATAGTTATGTTAGTATTAGTGCTGCAGTGGCACTGGGAAATATTGGCGATGCTCGTGCTGTCGAACCTCTGATCCAAGCCTTGAGAGGTTCTATCAGGGATGTTGGTAGGTATGCTTCAAAGGCACTGGGAAAGATTGGAGCACCTGCTGTCGAACCTCTGTTCCAAGCCTTGAGCGATTCAAATCAATATGTTCGTAGGGATGCTGCAATGGCGCTGGAAATGATTGGAGCACCTGCTGTCGAACCTCTGATCCAAGCCTTGAGCGATTCAAATCAATATGTTCGTAGGGATGCTGCAATGGTGCTGGGAAGATTTGGCGATGTTCGTGCTGTCGAACCTCTAATCCAAGCCTTGAGTGATTCGAATG
>MVQW01000040.1 GCA_002067265.1 Methanomethylovorans sp. PtaU1.Bin073
TATCAGGGACAATGTACGTGGTTTTAGTGCAGGTGTAGATTTCTTCAGGTTTGAAGAAGGTTCATTTGTTGTAACTGAATTATCAGAAGCCATCCAGTCTCGGCTGGTTTCCACAAAACAGATCCATGGTACTTATATAGAAATATTTAAAAGAATGGCAGAATATGTGCCGAATTATGAGTCGCAGGATTTCAGATCATTTGTAGAGACCGGAAGCAGAGAATATGCGGTTGAGAAGATAGCTGAGCATAATCATCGTCTAAAGGATCTGGAATCCCTTGTGAACAAATATTTACAGGAGTTGGATAATGTTTCTGAGAACATGGGTTTCGTGGCTCAGTTGCAGAATCAGCAGCTTGAAGAGATTAAAAACAAATCCGAGGACATTATCAATATCAAAGATCAGATCTCAAACCTTTCACACGCTGTAAACCTGCATACGCGCCTCTTCAAGAAACTCAATAGCAATTTGGAAACTATACGGTCACAGCTTGACTTAATTGAAACTAGCTCGCAGAGCAAGGTAGGGGCACAGGAAATTCTCTCTATGTCTTCTGAGATCTCCCAGGCTGTACCTTCACAGCCTGAAATTGCGGCTCTTGCTGCATCTCTGAATGACCTAAGGGAACAAACATCATTAATGGTATCTGAGTTATATTCACGTGTAGACTCGGTCTTCTCGGATGTTCATGGCATTGAAGCAGTTTCCAGAGAAGTGGCTTCATTGCAGGAACAATTACAGAAACTACGCTCGGATATGCAGGACGATGTTATGTACATCGATATAAGTGATATCGAAGATTCCATTGTCAACGAAGATGTAGCTGTTGATGTTGAAAGTGATCTATGCATTGACCTTAATGATATTCGTGAGCTAACAGGAGTTGTTGTAAGTACTTTGGGTTCTGTTGGCCCTTCAACCCTAAAGCAACTTAATAAGGCACTGTGTTCCTCTGAAGTGAAACTGGATGACGAAGAACTGCTGCAAGTACTAGCTGAGGCATCATCATCGGGTATGATCACTTCTCAAAGAAAAGGAAGGTACCTGTATTACAGTGTAGGTCAAGCATAAGAGCTGGTTTCAGTTACTACATTTGAGCAGAGTTGATAATAAATGCAGCAAACAGAGATTATTCACAAAGCAGGAGATATGTCTTATGAACTTCTCATATCTGCGAATGCCGTTGATAATCTCAATATCGATGTAGGCACTGGTGATAGAGACGGTTTCATTTATTTCCACCAAAAATTCGGAATGCCATATAAATTCCTTCTAAGGAAATCTATTGAATCAGGGCATTTCTTATTCGTATCCGTATCCGAAAATAACAAACTCATAGGTTTTGCAAGGTTTGAGAAACTGGAAGAACATACTGAAAAAGAAATAAAAGGTAAGATGAAAATTGTCACGCCTTCTTTATTCCTGTTGCGTAGTATGGAAATTCACTCTGCTTTCCGTAATTGCGGAATTGGAAGAGTACTGTTCTCTACTGCTGTATACTATCTTAAAGGCAATGTCTTGACAAGTCCAGATAATCCTGAAGCTGCAAGTTTCTTCAGAAAAAAACTGGGCTTCAGCGAAGTTACAGGTCCTGTTGGCAGCAGTGGCCAGAAGTATGAAGGGCATTTGATGCTCACTTATCCTAAAGCTCTTACTTTGTGGCATGAGATAGCAACAAAGTACCCAAGGATAGTATATCCTGAGCTAGTTGATCTTTATGAATCGCTTAAATTCCGTCATAGCATGGGTAAAGCAATATCCTGCAATGATATTTCCAGGTTTGAGATACTTCTTGCAGGCTGCAGTGGAATGTTGTCTGATGCTATGCAAGACGATATGCAATATCTGATGACTAAGTTGCGTAAAGGTGTTAGTTGTAATGCTTGAAATTTATTATTGTCTTATTTCTATTGGTTTGAATATCTGATGGAGGATAGTGTGGCAAATATAGATTCTCAGAAACTGCGCAGAAAGTTGCTAAAGTTACATAATAAATATCATGTAGCTCCCCTTAAAGAGCAATATAAGGAACAAACTATATCTGCTTCAGAATGTACGGTTGCTATCGATCAGATCACAGACCATTTACTTCAAAGCATGAGACAGAAGCTACGAAAGGAAGTAGCTCAGGCATTTAAACAGAGTGAAAATCCTGAGATACCATATTTTGCTGTGATCATGGACATTATGCAATTCATGAATGAATTTGTGGGTGATCCACATACTGTAGAACTTATATTCGTACGTGTGAACAATGAAGTAGCGCGCAGAAAACTGGAACTCGATGAAAAGATGTACTATTCTGACGATCAATGGACAAGCGAACTTTCAGAGGGTGCTGTTCAAAATCTGAGAGATGCAGGTACTGAGAGGGATTACATTTTACTTGTGGAAAAACTGCTGGACACTTTGTCAACTTCAGCTAATAATCAGGAGATCAATATTGCACGTATGAGGCTTGTGAATATTATCCGCAAGCACACCCATCATGAACTTAAGGACTTATAATACCGCAAATATGAATTATCTTTTGCATTTCTTTCTCAAAACAGGTTACAGAGGCGTGATGGAACATCCATTGTCTGAAAACTTCAGATCATGTTTTCCGGCAATATAATCTCTGCCTCTGGATTTTACTATCTTAATGTATCGATGTATACCATTACTTTTTCGATCCTGGTTTCCTAACTCTATAACGACATCAGAAAGATGGCTTAGGTTGTCGCTACTTATTTTGTCTGCTGTTATATCTCCTGTCATGATAAGTAGCGCATTTGCAGATGCAAAATCCCGGAGCAGGTTTACAAGGAAAGCTCTTTTTTCTAAAGGAAGCAATTCTCTGTCATTTTCAAAAGATGGGGATATGTCTAATAATACTGTTACCGGATCTATGACTACCCTGTTTGGCTTGTCCTGCAATAGGGTATGGAAATATTTGAGTGTTGCATAGTCTCC
>MVQW01000041.1 GCA_002067265.1 Methanomethylovorans sp. PtaU1.Bin073
CGACACAATTGAAAAGGGAGCATGGGTAAACCTTGTAAATCCCACCGGAAAAGAAATCATAGACTTTTCTGAAAAACTAAGTATTCCTGTTGAACATCTTAAAGCAGCTTTGGATGAAGAAGAGCGTGCTAGGATTGAAGTGGATGATGAGTGCACCGTTGTCCTGATAGATGTTCCTGTTGCAAGCAAAGATACACCGGAAAGAGGAATATACTATACTATTCCACTTGGAATAATAATAACCAATGAAAATATTGTAACTGTATCTCTAAGAGAAATCTCAGTTCTTCGGCCTTTTTTCGAAAATAATATGAAATCATTCTGGACATTCAAAAAAACTCGATTTCTCTTACAGATACTTTACCGTAATTCCAAAGTGTATCTTCAATATCTGAGAAATATAGATAAAACAAGTGACGTAATTGAAAATAGACTACATAAATCTTTGAAGAATGAAGAGTTAATACAACTCTTAGAGCTTGAAAAAAGTCTGGTCTACTTTTCAACCTCACTAAAGAGTAATGAAATTGTTCTCGAGAAGATACAGAGAGCAAACCTCATTAAAATGTATCCTGAGGATATGGAACTTCTCGAAGATGTAATAATCGAAAATAAGCAAGCAATAGAAATGGCAAACATTTATAGCAACATCTTAACCGGAACCATGGATGCCTATGCTTCAGTAATCTCAAACAACCTTAACATGGTAATGAAATTTCTTACATCGGTTACTATCGTCATATCCATTCCAACGATGGTCGCCAGTTTTTTTGGTATGAACGTACACGTTCCTTTCCAGAATAATCCTCATGCATTTATGATAATATTTGTTATGTCTACAATATTCTCTCTAATACTTTCAGTCTTCATGGTAAGAAAAGAGTTATTCTAAAAACAAGAGCAGGTTATTATTGTAGTAACCAGTCAAAAAACAGGCATCTAAGACCAGAGTAATGTTTTCGATGATGTGAACCTCACATCATCGAACTATTGGATACCAATCCCGTAAACTGTATAATCAGCAGTATGCTACTTTTGATACTGAGTCGTCAATTACTACTTTTGTAATGTCAAGAAGAATCAGCATCCTATCTTCAAGCTTGCCAACGCCTTTTAAGTAGTTAGTATCGATCTTACTGGAAATAATATCCGGCACAGGTTCCACTGTAGAAACTGGAAGTCTCATTACTTCACTTACAGAATCTACGACCATGCCCACAACATTATCATCAACTTCCGCTACTATTATACGTGAGCTCTCATCGTGTTCCTTTTGGTGCATACCGAACCTTATATCAAGATTAATAACTGTGATGATCTTGCCCCTTAGGTTGATAACACCTTTTACATAATCAGGGGAATGAGGAATACGTGTAATGTCAGGTATACGAATGATTTCCTGCACTTGCATGATGTCAAGTCCGAACTCTTCTTCAGCTAGCTGGAATACCACAAGTTGCAACAGTTCTTCGGAACGTGTTTCTTTTTTTAGTCCTGTTTCTTTTTTTAGTGCTAATTCGGCCATGAAGATACCTCGAAAGATATAGAATAATAATATATTATTAGAACATATATAAAAGTTTTTGTTAATACTTTTATGAACAGAGATAATACCAGAAGAGATGTTCTGCAACTAATTAACTAACATTGAGGCTTTAATCCAACCTTGCCATGAAAGAAAAAGAAATAAAGATAGCAGGTAACCGAAAGTTGGTCAGGCTATCGATTTAAACGTTCTAAAGGAGTTTTATCTCAAACCCTACAACTGGCTGGCCTAATCCAAAATTGACCAGCACCTGAGGATAAAGTTCACCCATTACACCCACTTTAGTTCCATTGACTATAATATCAGCACGTCTACCAGCAATGAATGCAGGATCTTCAGATTCTACTACTTCATACGAAATCTGCTTTTCCCGCATAAGAGCATCAACCAACTCCCTTACTTCAGTAAAGTTGGCAGCAGCGTGAATGGATACTGCAGCAAGATGCAAACCATTTTTCCCGTTAACAACAACCTCTCCTACTTCAAATATACGTTGAGGGAGTTCTCTGTGCTGGTTAAGAGATAATATTTCCATAAGGTTAGGCAAAAGTGTCGTCCTTACTATTGTCTGATCTTCACTGATCGGATGCATAACACAAGTAACATCATCCGTTACTGGACGGCACATCCATTGAAAATGAACTTTTTCACTGGTAAGTGTAAATGGCATTACTTCCGAATATCCAAGACCCACCATAATGCTTCTTACATGGCCACGCTCCATTGAAACTGGATGCTGAGTCCCTATTGTAGCATTCATAGGTAGTATCGGTTTTATGTTCTTGTACCCATAAGCTATGGCTATGTCTTCTATAAGATCAGAGTTATCAAGGATATCTGCTCTGTAACCCGGAACCTGGACTTCCACAGTGCCATCTTCCATGACCTTTGCACCGAACCTCATGCGCTCAAGCATCTCAGCAATCTCTTCCAAAGAAAGCTCAATACCCGAAAGATCTAATACTTCCTTTGAAGTTAACTTGCGGATTTCAGGAGTCATATCAGGTGTCAGGCTCTCGGTACCATTGGCATTTATGATACGTACGAACTCTACCTGTCCGCCCCTCTCTGCAAGAGCACTTGTAACAATGATAAGAGCAGTATATACAGCATCACTGAGACCTGTTACATCGATAAACAGGTCTGTAGTGCCCTCATGAACCCTTGTAAGTGTACCGTTTATAATAGGCGGGAAGGAAAGCACATTACCATTAGAATCCGTGATAAGCGGATATTTAGACAGACCGTCTACGAGATGGGCAAACCTTACTCCTTTTGGATGCTTTTCAAGTATTTCCGTCATAGACATTGGCTCTGTGAAATCCAAAGGTATAAAAGTGAACTCAGGATCTACTGCCTGGTATTTGAAAGGCGGCTTGATATGTGCCATATCATGCACACCAATAGAAACTTTCTTACGGTTACGCCCGATAGCCCAGTGAAGGTCTTCCTGCAGGTCCATAAGAGAT
>MVQW01000042.1 GCA_002067265.1 Methanomethylovorans sp. PtaU1.Bin073
ACCGAAGCTGGTATTAAAATATCTTGAAGAAATGGGAATAGACCATAATATAGATGCACGTGTTGTATTTGTGGACGATGGTCTGGCAAGAGGGTCTGCTGTTATGGCGCGGTGTATGAATTCTCTTGGAACTACATTCAATCCGTTAGGTGGCAGAAGTGGCGGAAAATGCATTCTTGCCCAGCGTATCAAATTACAATCCGGAAAATGAGTTTTGGGAAGGCAAGAGCCTTCCATTTAATTTCTTAACTGTTTAAAATCAAAATATCGATAGACAAAATATAATGTTTTCAATAATTCCTACCAAATGGTTCAAAATTGCTGTTTCTCTTCTCCTGTCTCATTTTCTCTTTTTTAAATTCCATTTGATGCTTTGCCATTGCTCTTTCATGTCTGTTTGTTTTTTTGCTATTCATACAACCACCTGCTAATAGTCATATTTGCATACATGTGGCTATCTCCTTTGATAGTTGAGCAGAATAGGAACGGATATGACAGATCAAGACGTTCCAGTTTTCATTATTGATATATGAAGATAAAAAGTGCTTTTTACAAACATTGCCTGTTAATAGATTATTCATGTACATATATATAAAGAAATTGTATCAAATTAGTTTAGTTCCTAAGAGATGCCTAAGAGCTTGCATATATCCTTCAGATGTAATGTATTTATGACATCATTAGATGCTATCCAGGCTCTTCTTGCAGTACCAATTCCATATCTTATGTTGCCAAATTGTTCCAGCGAATGGGTATCCGTATTAATTGCCAGTTTTATTCCCCTCTCTCTTGCCATCATTGCAAACTTATCATTAAGATCAAGTCTCTGAGGAGATGAATTAATTTCCAGTACTTTTCCATACTCCAGTGCAGTGTCCATGATCTTTTCCATGTTCATCGCAAAGGGCAGCCTCTTGCCGAACTTTCTGCCAGTGGGATGCGCAAGGATATGTACATGTTCATTCTCCAAGGCAGATACTATTCTCTGGGTCATGGTTTTACTATCCTGCTCAACAGAGCCATGCACAGCCACCACAACAATATCAAGCTGCTCCAGTAATTCATCGCTGTAATCAAGTGTTCCATCGGGAAGTATATCGCATTCTGTACCTGAGAGTATTCGTATGCCTTCGATGCATTCGTTAAGCCTCTCTATTTCTTTGATGTGATCAAGCAACCTTTTTTCCGAAAGCCCGTTTGCGATCTTAGAAGACGCAGAGTGATCAGATATATTAATATACTGATATCCAAGTGCCTTTGCTGCAAGAGCCATTTCCTCTATTGAATTATGCCCGTCGCTCCAGTTGGAATGCACATGAAGATCACCTTTAATATCACTAACCTCTATAAGCCTAGGGATCTTCTTTTCCATTGCTGCTTCTATTTCTCCCCAATCTTCGCGCAGTTCGGGTGGAATGAACTGAAGTCCAAGTCTCTCATATTGTTCATGTTCTGTGGAGAAAGGTATTTGCTCTGCGGTGGTAGCATTCTTTAATCCATATTCACTAAGATGGAAACCCTTTGAGAGGGCGATCTGACGAAGTTTTACATTATGTTCCTTCGAGCCTGTGAAATGCTGCAGCAGTGAACCGAATGCGTCATCTTTCACGATCCTCAGATCCACCTGGATATTTCCTTTATAGATGATGGAACCCTTGGTATTTCCCTTTTCCAAGACTTCCTGCATGTTATCCATAACTGTAAAAACCTCTATAGCCTTTTCAGGCTCATCTGAGCGTGCGATAAGGTCAATATCCCCTACAGTATCTTTCCATCTCCTTATGCTTCCAGCGATCCGGACTTCCCGGATCAATATTCCATCCAGAAGTTTTTTAGATATTTCCTCAGCTATAGGCAACGCTACGCCCAACGGAAATCTTCCGATGTTACCTTCTGCAAGCTGCCGCTTTGCTGCAATGAGAATGTGCTCTTCCGTTTTCACGCCCATTCCTGGTATCCTGCGTATGCGATGTTCCTCTGCAGCCTTGAGCAATCCCTGTAGATCTTTGACACCCAATTTGCTATACAAAAGATGTGCGGTTTTAGGTCCTATTCCCTGCACAGCAATGATCTCTTCGATGTCTTGCGGAATGGTGTGCCTTATCTCTTCGAAGGCCTTGAATGTGCCCGTATCAAGCATTTCCTTTATTTTGGCCTCTATTGCCTCTCCCACTCCAGAGATAGTGCCAAGTTCATCCCTTTGACGCAAGATGTTTATGTCCTCTTCCAGTTCTTCTATATTCCGTGCAGCTTTCTGGTATGCTTTGATCTTGAAAACATTCTCTCCTTTGAATTCCAGCATTTCTGCCATTTCAAAGAGACGTTTTGCCACTTCAGAGTTATCCATCCGGAATATATAATGAGGGAGGTGCACAAAAAACTAATGTTCCTTTTTCCGGATAGCCTGCTCAATAGCTTTTGAAACGGCATCTTTATGCAGTTTTGCAGATTCATGGATGCCACCCTTATTGCCTCTAACCGCACGGCATGGATACTGCTGTATTAAAAGACCAGCCTTTGCGGGTGCATCTTTAAGAGATACACCTTTTAGGCCATCAGCCATGTGCCAGGTGCTGCCGCAGGGCGCTCCTCGGATAACTTTTACGTGTTCCACTTTATCTTCATTAATAGTAACCTCAAGCATGGGGCTTGATAATTTATCAGTAAAATCACTGATAGCAGGATTTGAACTGAGGTTACAGCAAATATCATCCACTTCTATGTATATGCCATATTCGTGGGATATCTGTTCGAGTTCTTTTACAGGCGCCTTTGATGCACCTCCGGGAACTATTAGACTGCGAACACCTGCTTTACCTGCAAGCATGGCAATTACAGGTGTGAGATCCGGGTGCAGAGAATATGTTATAAGTATCTCTGTGTTGAATACTTCTGTATTTAGATGTAGTCCTTCAAGGAAGTCTTCAGGCTCGTCTATGAAATCAGGAAGGAATGCCGGAATCTCAGCCGAGATAACTTTAAGGTCGGTTTTCTGAAGTATAGTCTCTATCAGTCTTTTACCATAC
>MVQW01000043.1 GCA_002067265.1 Methanomethylovorans sp. PtaU1.Bin073
ATGAAAAGCTGGATCTGACGCCTTGATCATTGAGAGCAGTTCTGACCAGTGCAGACCTTCCGGATGCTTCTCGAGCAACTCAAATGCCGTTGCGTTTATGCGTTCAGTAACTTTGGATGATCGCATACTTGGTTTTGACGTTTCTACCATACAAATATTATTTATTTTATGCCAATAAATATTTTGTTGAAATCCAGCCCGAATTTACTATTAAGAGGCAGGATCCTGATAATATAAGGCAAAAGATACTCACGCAAATATGACCTGCTTTTTATGAGCAAGTCATTCCCTATATAAGATAGCAGATATTGTTCTCTTTTGATCTCTTTTTAAGTTTCGGGTTCATTTAATCATTCATCAGTAAAAGGTCATTTATTTGCTTTCTTCCGAAAAATGTAGAATGCATAACCATATTCATCCGGGTATTCCCTGAAGAGCTCTATCTCTTTTCTGTTAAACTCAAGTATCGTTTCTGCATCGGTGTTTCCTTTATAGCTATCACTGATGTCATCGATTCTTTTTTCCAGATGGGAGTAAAAATCATACCAGGCAGAAGCTGGCAGTTTAAAGTGGTCAATGATATCATATCCTGCTGCCGTGATAACTTTTTCAGTGCCAGGTATGTTCATGATACCAGGGTATATATCCTGCCAGAATTGAAGCACTTTCGAAGAAGGTTCATCCGTGAACCATGTGTTCTCTGTCACTGCCATGTAACCCCATTCTTTCAGAAACTGTTTCCAGTAGCTAATTCCTTTTTCAAGACCAAGGATAAAGATGGAGCCTTCTGCCCATAAGATGTCGAATTCTCCTGCTTCAAAAGGCAGGTCATCCATGGAAGCACAAACCGTGGTGATCCTGTCATCAACTCCTTCTTTAACCGCATTTTCCATCAGCTTATCCAGAAAAGGCTGGTAAATGTCAGTTGCAGTGATGTTACAATCATTGCAGATCTTCGCAAGATGTATCGTCTGCATGCCCACACCACAACCAATGTCAAGGATCTTAGTGCCTGCAGGAAGGGAAGAAAGTAAATTAAAGGCTTTTTCAGTACATTCATTACTACCAGGACCCTGCCTGGGCAATCCATCAAATATCTCAAAGATTGGCGATTCGGTCATAAAGCTTGTAAATAGATAGCTGTTTAAATCTTTTGTGGTCCCGGGATAATGATTGCGCTTTCATCAATGTGTTCCTTAAGATTTTTCAAGCTCTCTAACTTGATTCTGATTAGTAACCCTCAGAGTTTTGTTTATGAGCCCTTCATTGATTATGAAACAGGAGAGATTAAGGAAGGTACACATTACTTCAAACCACTAATTAAAACCATTATGCAGTATGTAGATCATCCAGAGAGTAAATTTGATGGTGAAATCGGTATTCTGGAAAGAAAGCATGTGCATGCTGATGGTATTATCTACATAGGAAAGGAAGCTAACAATATTGATGAACAGGCTCTTGATGTGGATAAAGTACAGGTATTTGTGAATAAAGACGAGATCATGCAAATGATACTTGGTATACCACAAAAAGAAGCTGAAGCAAGAGGAGTTTCAAGGAGTGTGTTTCAGGGGATCAAGAAAAGAATAAGGGAAAGTGGGAATGTGAATTTAGATACTCCTAGGGTGAGAAGGTTGATTAACCATTGAATTTATAGTGTACATGTATCTGAATTTTTGCAAATTACATTAAATAGTTAAATTTTATATATTATACTATTTGCTTTTTTTAATAATTAGTTTCGCCTGAATAACTTTATATCATGAGGCTACAATTATAGAATATTTGGACTAACAAAGCCGGGGTTTTGACTTTGAGAAGTGGCAAAATATTTAATTGTTTGATTTACGTGAGTCTCCAATCTCATGATTATTTTTTTTAGACTTACTTTCCACTGTTTCCTTACTTAGATAGTCCAAAAGAATGGTGGAGGAAAGTGAGATGAAGAAAATATATACTCTTTTAATTGCATTAACAGTATTAATACTCATGGCTGCAAGTGCAAGCGCAGTTGTGAATGATAAAGTAATGACCGGTACTGAGAAAATGATGACTTTTTATGGGACTTCTTTAGAAGGACAGGCAACGCTGGATTTCATGGTATATCAGATAGAGAATAAAGAAGTTCAAGAGACCTACATAGATCACTTTGTCTACTGTATTTATGACGATTCCGGTGCAGTTCAACAGAGATATCTTGTTGATGTAATCGATTACCCGCTTCAAATTGATAATGATTTTGTGACAATTAATGAGGGTTTAGTATCAGGAAGCTTGTCTGTTCCAGAACTTCCAGTTCTCGCTTTGCATGGTGGACCATGTACTATAAATGTCGATCTTGAATGTACTGGTAACAAAATAATGGACATTGGAAAACCAAGTAATCCTGTGATTCGTGGTGAGGATTTCCTTACGATAATGTTAATAAGAGCAAAAGGGGTTACCTTTACAGGGACAATAACAGGACCGGAATTTAATGATAATGGACCCTTTGTTCAATATGATATAAACGGTTTTGTTCCTTCGTTTATGGCTCAATTTCGTCTTATAGGTATTAATACTGCATAATTTCAAGGTAAAACTACACAGGCATTCAAATTATTCTGGGATTTTTCTGAAAATCCCAGATTTCCCTTTTTTTTGGTCTAGTTTTTGATTATAGTTATTAACCGTTTGTTTAAAACTTATTGTATTGACATCACAATCTATTGAATGCTATTTTAGCATTCATAAGTTACAAACAATGAGTAATTAACTATAAATAAATTTTATTGTTCTTTTTTTACTTTTGTCTGTAAAAGGAGGTGACTATCAATATTCAAGAGTTTTGTTTTCTTTGTAAACAGTTAATAGCATTGATTATTTTAAAAAAGGCGTACATTTTACCTCAAGTAGTAAAAAAGAGAGATATAAACAAGTTTTAAGATTTCTGTTTTTTCTCGTTACCTATATCCCCTTAAAGAAATGCGGGGATATAGGTAACACCTAAAAATACCACTCTCTTAAAAAATAATATATTTTGAGTTCGAGTCCTGTCCATCGAATAGTAATTCTGGGATATAGGTAAGTGTGAAAATTCGGAACTTATTATAAAAATTAGTACGAGCTGTCTTTATCTCAAAATAACATCTTTATATATTCATTAGTCTCAATAAAATAAGAGTAATTGTTTTGCAGAAATACTTTCTTTTAATAAAATTTAATGGGTATAATTGGTTATTTGAAAAAGGAGACAATAAAAGGCTTCTATGACCTTTTACTTTAATATTTACTTTGGGATTGACTGATCAGGTGTGACACCGTAATAATTAGTTCTTGCTTTGCCCCATGGACAACCATTTGGGCCTGTTATCTTCAGTTCGATATTCTGTAGTGTTTTACACAGACTGTTACCAGCACGTGCACCTCTACAGATAATACAGAGCTTTTCACAGAATATTGGAGCTTTTTTTTGTTTTGTCATTTGAATTCCCTCTTGTTACTTTTTTTATTTATCTAAAATCATTTTCTATTTTGCAGTAATTATGATTGCACATACCTCAATGCGATAAAAATTAAAAAATAAAACAGAGAAGATCAGAACTTTGCTGAACTCTGATACTTATCCCTGTAACTTTTGACCTGCATTCTGAAGAGCGCCGCCCAATGCTTTTACAATTTCACAATCCATGTCGCATTTGCATGAGCATGTGCAGTACTTAGGTTTTAGTCCCATTAGCCATTGGCCGAGGAAACCAAGAGCTTCAAGTTTTTCTTTACTAGCGTTTTCTACGTATTTGTTAAGATCTTCTAATTCCATGGTTATTCACCAAATACTATTAATACGTGCATAGTAATATACTATTTTGTCATAGAAATATACAACCACGTTGTCTGGTATAGATTTCTAACAAATAAATTATTAGGAGGTTTTCAGTGAGCGAAGTAGAAATAGCATTAGAAAATGTGTCTATATTGCAAGGAGAAATAACTGCTCTTCGTTCGGAACTTATTCGTTTCAGAAGTGAAGTTACAATGAATAGAACAAATTCAATGTTCAGCGAATTCAGGAATCAGTGTGCTGCATCACTAATAAACGGGTCTTTAGATAGTGCTCTAAATCTCAGTGGCGAGGAAGGAAAAAGCTGTTCTATGTGGACACAATGCAAGCCTGCTTTTGTTGAGTTTTTTGATGAGCTGGCAGAATACGCCAGAAACGGTCAGCTATCGGAGAAAAAAGTAGACGATATTAGACAAAATTTTGATAAAATGAAGGAAGAAGCAACCAAACTTGATCAATGTTCACAGTGCTTTAAACATGTAGAATTGTACTTTAATCAGCAGATTGAGATGTTAGAAAAAATGGGATTTTACCAAAAAGAGGGTAATAAACCATTAGAAATTAAAAACCTTCATGAAAAACAGATAGCAAACATGGTAGGAGAGGCATTAAGTAGTGCTGTAAGGGTGCAGGTATTAAAGGCTTTGTATGATGATGGAAAATCGTTTACCGAACTTTCAAAAATCACAAAACTCCGTGCAGGTAATCTTCTTTTCCATCTGGACAAATTACAGGATAAAGAATTAATACGCCAACGTGAAGAACGGGGTGAATACCAGATTACTTTTACAGGTTATCATCTTCTCAATTCTATGCTGGAACTTGTAAAAACACTAGGCATGGATGATAGGACGATGTGAGTTAACAACTTTCCCACAGCTCCAACCTTTCCCTTACATGAGCATTTAAAGTAAATGGCTTATCTGCCTTTGCATTCTGCTTCATATAATGCAATGTGCCTTTTGAGAATCCCATGTTTTTCCAATCAGTATAAGAAATACTCAGTATCTTTTGCCTAATATCATCAGAATCCTGCCTATCAATAGTAAATGCTGGCTTACTAAAGTCAATAGCTTTCCTTTTCTCAACAAGATATTGAACTAACTCTCTGGTTTTCAATAACAAAGCATAATTCCAGGTTACTGAGTTCTTCTGATAGGGAACTTTTTTATTCATCCAGTTTTGGAATACTTCAGTTACCTTCTTTGCACCTGATGGTTTAAGCCGTAGAGAATAACTTTCAGTTCTAATGAAATCTTTAGTATCAATTTTCTCAGTTTCTATCAGGTTGATAACTGCCAGATCAACAAGGAATCTGAAAGGCTCTTGTAGATCATAGGCTAAACTGTTCTTGCTTGGATTCATCTCATGTAAGAAACCTACATGAGCATCTAAACCAACTGTATTAATGGCTCTCAAACACTCGGCCTCAAGCAAAGCATAACCATAGTTGAGCATAACATTGACCATATCTCCTGCTGCCACTGGCCTTCTATACTGGTCTATCCTGGAACAGAAATCATATTTCTCAGGAATGGCCTTTGAAAACTCATTCCAGTATTTCCAGGCAACACCACCCTCAACACCCATTATTTCCCTAATGGAATTGGCCTTCTTCAATTTCTCATTATCCTCAGAGAAATCATAAGCAATCTCAGGATACCTTTGTTTAAGGTAACCCAGAATTGCCTGGGATTTATCAAACTTAGCCTCAATTAATTTCCTTGCTATGCTAATCCTAGTTTCTTCTTCCTCAAAAGCATGGTATTGAGCAAACTTTGTTTTTACATTAGTGCTTTCAGGAGGAAGCATTGTTGTCAATAACTTACCATCCCAATTAAGGATAGAAACCTGTACATTATGTTTCATTAACCATCTGACAGCATCAAGAGTAAGGTTTCCATTCCTGCCATAGATAACAATGTTATCCAAATCCATCCTTCTTGGAGAGAATACATATTCTTGTGGCTCTTCAGTTGTTGAAGTCCTTCCGTCTTTGATATGGAGTTTTGCACTATTAACCCTCATATCAATTCCATGACCACTAAGAAGCAATAGTTTCATAGTTACCACTCCATTGAATCAGCAGGCTCAAAAGGATTATCATACATACCTAAATGCATCATGGCTTTTGCCCTGATATTGGAAACAAATTGTGCAGAACCCTCTTTTCCTTCAAGCCTTAGTTTTTCTTCAAAAAGATACAGTTCCTCTCTATGATCTTCAATGAGATTGGCTGTATAATACGATTCATAATCCTGAATTACATCAGAGAGGTTATCCAGTGTTTCAGCATCCTGTTCTAACCTTTCAATTACAGCATGATCTTTGAAATATCCTAAAAGATGGATGACATGAGTTCTTAAGCTTTTATAATGTTTTAAAGGTTCAGGATATTTATTCAACAATAGCCTGAGCATGTTGATAGTTTCATGTTTACTAAAAGGATCTATTTTTCTTGTATCAATATAAGTATAAACAATTCTGAGAAGATGATCTACTACAGCAATATCCTCAATATCAAGTTGAGAAACAAGAACATCTAATTGATTAGGTGTAAGCACATGTTGTTTTTTATAAAGGTCTAGCTCTTTCAAAGCCATTTTTTGTTGAACTGGATTCTTAGAAGTTATATTTTCAAGAACCCTGTCTATATGTTCTGTTATTTTCTCTGTCTTTTTTAATGTAACATAACTAGAACGCTTATCATCTTCCTCAATACCGAATTTCTTTAAATCTTCATACTTCAGGATGGTTATTTTTCCTTGTTTTACCATACTGTCAAGTTTCCGATTTATACTCTTGGTACTATAACCGCTCTCGTTTTTATGGGTTTTAATGAGATCAGCTATAAGTTCCCGCCGTCTAACAAACCCT
Organism: Methanomethylovorans sp. PtaU1.Bin073; assembly: GCA_002067265.1. The sequence goes on from MVQW01000043.1 coordinate 6,698, forward strand.
TTTTCAGCTAAATACTTGGTTATTTCTATGTCAAATTCTACCGTTTTACTATACATGACTATATCATCTTTATATTAAAACTATATCATATTTATACTTAATGTTATACTCAAATTGGTATAATTATAAGTATGTGCTTATTGATTTTTGTGAATAAAATGAATCACAAAAGCCGATTAATAGTAAGCCTTTCTCCTTATCTCAAGGAGAAAGTGGTAGATATTTCAAAGAAGTATGGCTGTTCTCAGGCCGAAATATTGAGAATGGGTTTGATTAGGCTCATGGAGGAAGAGAAATGAGCAGGCCTGTTTTCTCCAAAGACTATAGAACTTATGGTGAATGGCTTAAGGCTCAATCCAGGGAAAGCAGATATGCAAAAGAGATCATCAAGAAACATAACCTGTTTCCAGATAAGAGCCTCAATCAGCTTAGAAACCTAAGAATAGCTGGTTATGATATCAGTAAGATGGCCTGGAAAAGCCTTACCTCCCTACAGAAAAGTGATAGGAAACTATCACTTGAAATTCTGAGAAATATGAGAAAGGGAGGAAATCTTACTGAGATAACTGAAAAATTGGGAGTAAACAGACAATTTGCACTCAAAAACCTGGGGAACTATCTCTACAAGGATAAAGGCAAATGGACTGTTACAGCTACAGATAAGATTGAAACTCAAATGTTATTCTATAGCAGGGATAAAGGCCAGATATCCATAGTGACAGCAAGCTCAAAAGACAGGTCATTGATTGGAAAATACATGGCTTATGTAAACAAAGCCTTGAAGCACAATGATCCTTCTGTACTTGATAAGTTCAGAAATCTCAAAATAATAGATGCTGAAGGAAAAGAGCATCATTTTGAAACCGATCTTGATAAACTGCATGAGATAGCAGAGGCACAGGAAGAACCAGAGTTCTTGGAGATATACCAGAGCTAAGGAGTGGATGCTATGGATAAAAACGAATATCAAAATTTCCTGAAGAGACAGAAGAAAGGAAAGCAACCACCTCTTGCATGTGTTGTATGTGGAATTGATCTACCAGGTATTATTGAGAATCATCATGTTGAGAGCCGCAATAATTCTGATTGGACAGAACCCCTCTGTAAAAACTGTCATCATGAAGTTACATTAGAACAAAACAGGTTAAGCCCTAAAGCAAGGTCTAAAGGGGCCTCATTACAGAATAAGAGGGCCTTCAGCCTAATTTCAATAGGTGCATTATTAAGGAGAATTGGACAGCACTTAATCAACTTAGGAATAGAGATGGTTGAAAATGTCTAAAATTGCTGTTAGGGGCTACACTCAGAAGGTTAGGGGACCTTCTATTAATACCCCTTTTAAGGCCCTAAAACACCCTCTAAGGTTTAGCAGGGTATTAGTGTTTGATACTGAAACCTTCAATAATCATTATCAAAACCTTAAGATAGGGTACTTTAAGGTTTATCAAAAAGGGTATATTCAGCATAAAGGTTTATTTTATACCCCTAATACCTTAACGGAAAAGGAAATTAAGGCTCTTCAGGATTATTCAAATAAGACTAATATTGCCCTTTATACTCATGATGAGTTCATTGATGATGTATTTTATCCTGAAGTGTTCGGTTTTAAAACCCTTTGTATAGCTTTTAACCTTCCTTTTGACATAAGCAGAATAGCGAAGGATGCAGGATATTCAAGAGGTAAGAATAAAGGAGGATTCACTTTTACCCTTTCAGAAAACAGGTCCAATCCTCCTGTTATTGTAAAAAAGCTAGGGAATGCTTACAGTTTCAAGTTTACCACTACTAAAGAGAACAAAGGAGAAGAATATTTCCCAGGCTATTTCTTGGATGCTCAAACTTTAGCTGAAGTTCTCTTACAATCAAACCATATCTCACTTGAAAAAGCAGGAGAGAAACTCAATACTAAAAAGAGAAAAATGAAAGATATAGAGCATGGAGAGGTAACTGAGAAGTACATTAATTACATGATCCTAGATGTGGATGTTACTTACGAAGTGTATCAGAAGTTAATTGAAGAACTTGATTTATATCAAATAGATATCTCACCAACACAAATATACAGCGCCGCTTCACTTGGAAAACATACTTTAAAGCAATTAGGAATCAAGCCATTCAAAGAGCAAGTACCTGAGTTTCCTGATTCCTTGATCGGCAACATTATGACAGCTTATTATGGGGGTAGGTGTGAATGTAAAATAAGAAAAGTTCCAACAAAGGTTACAACTCTTGATTTCACCAGTATGTATCCTACTGTTACTATGCTACTTGATTTATGGAAATTTATTATTGCAGAGGATATTGAAACAAAAGAGGTAACTGAAGAAATTAAGGTTCTGCTAAATAATATAAACCTATCTTATCTGCAAAATAAGGAACATTGGAAAGACTTTATTGTTATGGTTAAGCTAAGACCTGATGAGGATATTTTACCTAGCAGGATGAATTACAAAGGTGATGGATCTGCTTTTAATGTGGGTATTAATTACGTAACATCAAAAAGTGAATTATGGTATTCATTACCTGATGTTATAGCTTCAGTTATCTTAACTGGCAAAGTACCTGAAATCATTGAAGCTACAAGATTCATTCCTAAAGGCATTCAGAAAGGATTAAAGAAAACTAAGGTTTTAGGAATTGATATTGATCCTTCAAAAGATAATCTAATACAAGTCTTAGTGGAGGAAAGGCAGAAGATAAAGCAGGATTTGAAAAGCAAAAGCAGAGATGATCCAGAATATCAGCATTTACAAAGCAGAGAACAGGCTATCAAAATCCTGGTAAATGCTACCAGTTACGGAATATTCATTGAACTTATCCCAGAAGATAAGACCAGTGATATACAGGTTTATGGCCTTGATTCATTCAATACTTCAGAGAACAGGTATGAGAAACCAGGAAACTATTATCATCCTCTGCTTGCTGTAATGATAACAGCAGCTTCCAGGCTGTTCCTTGCTATGGCAGAAGCCAAATTAAAGGAACTGGGTGGTATTCACGCTTACATGGATACAGATAGTATCTTTGTTCCTCCTAAGCATGCTCAGGATATAATAGGTTATTTCCAACCCCTTAACCCCTATAGCCTTAATATTCCATTGCTGAAGGCTGAAAAAGTGGATATGTGGTTTTATGGTATATCCTCAAAACGCTATGCTCTGTATAATCTTAAGGACAATAAAATTGAGTTCATGGAAGATGAGAGATCTTTCAAACTGCATGGTTTAGGCCATCTCACGAATCCATTCCCAAAGGATATAGAAGATTGGCAGGCCCAGATATGGGAAGATATACTAAGTTTACACTATGGCTATATTTCAGAACTTGACATTCAAGATAAATATGCTAATCTATATTCAATTTCAAAACTAACTGTTTCTACTTCTAATGTTTTAAGCAGATTCAGGAAAATAAATCAAGGGAAAAACTGGGATCAGCAAATAAAACCATTCAACTTTTTCTTAGTAGGATTCCAGAGCATAGAAGAGAATGATAAGGCTGTAAAACCCTTATTACCTCACTCCAATAACCCTCAGAGTGTTGTTTATGAGCCTTTCATTGATTATGAAACAGGAGAGATTAAGCAAGGAACACATTACTTTAAACCATTAAGTAAGACCATTATGCAATATGTAGACCATCCAGAGAGTAAATTTGATGGTGATATTGGTATCCTGGAAAGAGGACATGTGTATGCTGATGGTGTTATCTACATAGGAAAGGAAGCTAACAATATTGATGAACAGGCGCTTGATGTCAAGAAGGCTCAGAAATTTGTGAATAAAGAAGAAATCATGCAAATGATACTTGAGATACCGCAAAAGCAGGCTGAAGCAAGAGGAGTTTCAAGGAGTGTGTTTCAGGGGATTAAGCAAAGGATAAGGGAAACAGGAGATGTTAATTTAGGTACTCTTGGGGTGAGGAGATTGATTGAAACCGTTTTTTTATAAGTAAATTATTATTAAATTTTTAGTTCGTCATCTTTTTATCTTTAGGATGTGTCGAAATGAATATATTTTTATTAAAATAGGTAGAGGGAAAAAGATGAACAAGATATCTCCAAGTGTAATTCGGAAAATAAATAGACTAGCCTTAAGGATGATACCACTGGTTCCAGCTCCTGAACTTTTGGATATAATTGAAGAGTTAAGTAGTTCAAAAAAATCAATCAGCAAAAAAATTGAGGAGGCTTATATTTCTCTAAAGCAAACCGCCGAATTGATAGATGAAATTCAGCATGAACTGACTGAAAGAACAGAGATGGTAGATGAATTAAAGAATGAATATGAGAAGTATTCGAAGCTAGCTGGAATTGAAGAAGAAAAAATTAAACCTTTAATAAGTGAGTTAGAGTCGGTGATGAGGAAGGATAGGAAAAAACAATGGATATTTGACATATTAACAAGTTTATTAGTAGGACTTATTATATTTGTTTTCGGAATCATTGCAAGTCCAATGATTACAAGTTGGATTGGAAGATAACTCAGCAGAATCAGTGAAATAGAGCTGACTTTTATGATTCTTGGGAAGAAGATAAAAAGGCTAAGTGAAAGTGGAGAATGTGGGAAGAGGGTTAAAAGAGAAGTGATATGATGGATCAGTTGGATGAAAGAATTACAAAGCTGGAAAATGAATTAAATCACTTAAAGCAAATGAAAGAAATTGCACATACGGACAGTGCTAATGTACAAGAACATGCATTAAAACTATATATTCAGTTACAAAATGTCCAACAGGTTGCAAGGGCTTTGAACGATGAAGGATATAAAGTTGATAATGGAAAAGATGGTAGAAAATACACAAGTAATGATGTTTCAAACATCTTAAATAGTGAAAGCATTGATGCGGATGAAACGGTCAAGACTTATGCACTCGAAATTTACAATGATAATTTTAAAAAGGTAACTAGAAGGTTTGGATAAATTTGATTGTGATTAATTGGTATGCCTAAAGCCTATATTCCCTTTATTTTTTAAGATACATTGTTATATCCTTTTCTAAGGATTCTATATCCGTTTTAAGAGCATCCTCCACTTTTTTGAACAATTTACTTTTTTCATTCGCAGTAAAATCATCTGGTGATTTTAGATATTCTATCAAATCATCGATACACTGATCTAGTTCAGCAGATGCTAGATAAGAGTATTTAACTAATTCTTTATAATCGAATTTATCAAAATCGGATGATACGGTTTTTAATGGAAGATATAGGTTTTCAAGTTGTTTGATTCTAAATGAAGATTCAAGTGAATAATGGTTATTCACTTGGTTGATATACATTTGGGAATAATACACTAATAGAGTTAAGATTAAAATTCCTATTGTACTTTTATCCAATAGTCCTTTAGTAGAGTCTGTTAAAACTAAAGCAAATAGTACTAAAAGCAAGAACGATATGAGAATTATGGATAATATAGGTATAGTGTTCCATTTTAGTTTTCTCATAAGGGACATTTTTGCACCCCTTTAAAATATCTTTTTGATATATTTATGGATTTCTCATAAGGACATATTAGAAGATGTAATCCAGATTATAATTTGTTTATTTATTGTGGATTAGATATGGAATCATATTGTAAAGAAGAGATTGCAGATGTGACCATCTAATATGAACTAAAAAGCAAACCATATTTTTACTATAAGTTCTGTTTTTTCATTTTTCTATTTGGGAGTAAAGGTAACAAAAACAAAACAAATAAAATTGTAAGAGTTCTGTTTTTTCACGTTACCTATATCCCGTCAAAAATATGCGAGGGATGGGATTTGAACCCACGAAATCCTTCGATACCAGATCTTAAGTCTGGCGCCTTTGACCAGCTGGGCGACCCTCGCATGAAGAATAAGGTTGTACCGGATTTGTTCCAGTATAAATTACCCCATAATTAAAGTTAAGTTACTTAAGCCTTATTCTTCTACCTATGAAACTCACGTTCTTAGGCACAGGGACAGGCATCCCGCAGGCAAGGGCGCAGTCCGGACTGATCATTGAGGTAGAGGCAGGCGGGAAGAACAAACCCCTGCTCTTTGACTGCGGATGCGGGATACTGCAGCGGATCTACGAGAGCGGTTATGACCATCAGAACATAGACACCATCTTCCTGACACATCTGCACCTGGACCACGTGTCCGATGTGCTGGGGCTCATCAAGGCCAACTGGCTGGTAGGGCTCACCGGGACACATATATACGGTCCCGTGGGCACGGTGGAGTGGTTCGATAAGCTCATGGAACTTTATCCATACCTTAAGGACAGGCTGCAGGTCCAGATCACCGAACTTACAGGCGGGACTGTGCTCAACGTGGCGGATTGCACCATAAGCACCGCACACGGATGCCATAGTGTAACTACTATTGGTTACAGGGTGGAGCAAGCTGGCAGGACCGCTGTGTACACTGGTGACACAGAACCCTGTGACAGCCTTACAGAGCTCGCCCAGGGAGCGCACGTCCTGGTTTACGAATGCTCCTTCCCTCTGGGGTTTGAAGTGGACAACCACACCACCCCGGATATGCTCGCAGCCCACATCTCACAGCACCCCCTGCACGTGGACAGGCTTTACCTGACACATCTGTACCCCCACATGCAGGGACACGAGCAGGAAGCAATAGACCACATACGCACCGTCTTCCCTGGAGAAGTGCACATCGCAGAAGACCTGATGCAGGTCGATGTGTAGTAATTGTAACAGACAATTGTTACACAATTGGACCAGTTCATTTCCCGGAATTCGGGGACTTTCTCAGTATCCCAAATTTCACTATCAATTCAACCACAGAAGACACAGAGATCACAGAGAAAGGTGCAGGTAAATCTCCGTGTCCTCTGTGCACTCTGTGGTTTCTTATTTATGTGGGATTCATCTCGAATATAGTAAAGCAAAGAACAGTCTATGCACTCTGTGGTTATTGTGTTTTATTTAAATGCATTGTAGAAGGCAAAAAGAAAACCAATAAAAAATGAAGTAATTGACGTGTAATCAATAATGATTGCACTCAATCTCCTTCGGCAAGCAGGTCTACGATCGCATGTCCGAACTTCTCGGCAGCCTTCGGGTCCCTTGCGGTGATTATGTTCCCGTCCACCACTACATCCTTATCCGTGTACAGGCCGCCGCACTTCTCCAGCTCTGCAATGCATTCTTTGTCCTTGAACACCGTGCAATCCCTGTCCTCCAGGATCTTCGCCCTGGCAAGTACTACAGGTGACACGCATATAGCAGCTACGAGCTTATCCTGCTCGAACGCATCCTTCACCAGCCTCTGCAGGTCCTTGTTAGGCCAAAGGTGTTCCCTGGAGCCGCCGCCACCGGCAATGACCAGTCCGTCAAATTCGGTCATGATGGCATCCTTGATGCTGATGTCGGGCTTTATCTTTGCGCCAAGCGCCCCATGGGCCTCTTTTGTACTGTT
>MVQW01000044.1 GCA_002067265.1 Methanomethylovorans sp. PtaU1.Bin073
AAGTTTGCCAACGTCAGCTACAAGGATTATGCCACAAATCCTAAGGCGTTCGTTGACAGTGCTTATCTGGGATCCAAGTACCTAGACACAGACATGTTCGTGGGACTTATAGATCTTTCAGCTACATCAGCCGACTTTGGATGTAAGATTAAGTATCCTGAGGACGACACTCCTTCTTCTGAAGGCCATCTGAAGGATTACGAGCAGATCGAAGTACCAGAGGTCAAAAAAGGCACTCGCTCCTATGAGCTTGTAATGGCCTCCAAGATGGCCACTGAGAAGCTCAACAAGGAACTTAACACACCTTTTGTGGGATTCCATGAAGGTCCTCTGCTTACCCTTACCCAGCTTATGGGAGCTGACCGTGTCCTGATGGACATGAAGACGCATCCTGAGGTAGTGCTTGAGGCAGTCCAAAAATGTACCGACTATATCTGTCAGGTATCTGAGCTGTTCTTTGAGGAAAATGCCTGCAATGCATTGTGTATCGACAACCTATGGTCCAACAACGTGATCATGAGCGAGGAGGATTACTGGAAGTTTGATGGAAAGTTCATATATGACCAGCATCTGCCTCTGTTCAAGAAATACGACCAGCCCTACACCATCCACAGCTGTGCTGATGCAGTACACTACGACACCCAGATCAAAAAATTCGGGACAAAGTTGTTCAGTTACGCATACTACCCCAATCTGAGGGCTAAAGGATCGCAGAACTATGCCGATCTTATTCCCAAATATGGTGACATCTGCTGTATGATGGGAGAGGTCAACCCAGTACAGTTCATGGATAACTCTCCTGCAGGCGTCCAGAAGATAAAGGACGACACAAGGAATTTGCTTGAAGGCGTGCTTCCTGTACTCAAGGAGAACGGCATGCAGTCCAAGTATATCATGGCATCTGGCTGTGAGATCCCACCAGGAGGACCCCTCACAACTGTAAGAGCAATGGTGGACACGGTCAAGGAACTTGGGCCCGGCCTCCAGAAGCAGATATTCGGATAAGCAGGTTTTTCACTTTCCCTGCTTTTTCTTATTTGTTTTTATAAAGTGAGTAAAATTGATAAAAAAGTCTATATCCATAGCGGGTGGCAAAAACACCCCACCTCCCTCAGAATCGGGTGATAATGATGAAACTAGGACTTGGTATTGACACCGGTGGCACATATACAGATACTGTTATCATGGACCTTGCAGACGGATCTATAATCGATTCAAACAAGTCGCTTACTACTTATCCGGACCTAATACGGGGCATAAGAAATTCAATTGATGGGCTTAAAGCTGAATATCTTGAGTGCGTGAAGTTCACTTCAGTATCTACTACACTTGCAACCAACACAACCCTTGAGGGAAAGGGATATCCTGCAGGTCTCATACTTATTGGTTATAACATACCTCGGAAACTTCCCACTGATTATGTCCTTTCCATAGACGGTGGACATGATGCAAATGGAAATGAGGTAGAACCTCTGAGCAAGTTGGAGATTGTAAGGGAATTTGTAATAAAGAATCAATATAAGGTTTCTTCATTTGCTATATCATCGTATTTTGGGGTCCGTAACCCGGAACATGAGCTTAGAATCAAAGAGACGATCCAGAGCTTAACAAATCTCCCAGTTGTCTGCGGTCATGAGCTTTCCATGAATCTGGGAGCCTACGAAAGGGCATTGACTGCACTTCTTAATGCCCAGCTCATTCCAGTAATAGATCAATTCATAAGGTCCGTACAATCTGTAATGGAAGACAAAGGTATCAATTCAATCTTAATGATGATGAAATGTGATGGGTCGCTGGTAAGGATAGAAGAGGCACTGAAAAAACCTGTGGAGTCTATTTTTTCAGGACCTGCTGCAAGCCTGCTGGGTGCAGCACATCTAACCGACCTCAAAGACTGCTTAACTATAGATGTGGGGGGTACCAGTACGGATATCTCTATGATTCGCAAGGGTATGCCTGAGATCAGTAGTTCCGGTGCTGTGGTGGGTGGGTGGGAAACAATGGTCAAAGCCATCAAAATGGATACCTCCGCTATGGGAGGAGACAGTCATGTATGGCTGCAAGAAAAAATGTATCTAGGGCCTAATAGGGTCATACCCTTATGCCTTTGTGCTTCTGAATTCCCATCTATAATAAGTAAGTTACAGAATGTGGAGAATATTTCGACACGTATCATGAGTGATATCATCCAGCCAACAACATTTTTCATGAGCAATGGGATAGAATCACACTGCCTGCATGCCTCTGAACTGGAAGGAGAAGAGATGGAAATACTTGATGCCATCACAGAAGAGCCTTCCTCTATATCGGATATTGCCTCAAAGACAAATAGACATCCTCTCATGTTCGAAGGTATCCTGAGAAAACTCATACAGAAAAGATACATAAAACAGGTGGGTTTCACTCCTACTGATGCCCTGCACGTCCTTGGTGACTATCAACAGTGGGAATCTTACGCTTCACTGTTGGGAGCTACAATACTTTCAAGATATCTTTCAATTACCGATTTCGAATTCTGTACAAAACTCAAAAAAGAAGTATCCAGGAACCTTGCACTTCATCTTATTTCCTACTGCGCTGGAAAGATGCAGAAAACAGATGTCGAAAAAATACTGGATGGTTCAGAATTGACAAAATTCATGATAATACCTCCTGTGGTTATGGTAGGTGCACCTGTAACTGCATATCTGAAGGATCTGCAAGGTCTTATTGAGGCAGATATACGGGTTCCAAAATATCATGAAGTTGGAAATGCTGTTGGTGCTCTTGTAGGCAACGTGGTATACAGAGAAGAGATCCTGATACGTCCGGCAGGTCCCGGTAGTTTACAGTGTCTACTGTTTTCGGATAAAGGAAGATACACATTCGACGACTATCAAGAGGCTCTTGAGAAGGGAAATGCCCTTGTAGGCAGTTCCATTTCAGAGTATATGGCAGGATACGGGCTAAGTATGGACAATGTCAGATTTGAACTTGAACAGAATGACATAGGAAGCATCGGTGCGATACCTATTGAAACCAAGATCATGGGAATAGCTGTGGGCTCGCCAAGGAGATCCATATGAG
>MVQW01000045.1 GCA_002067265.1 Methanomethylovorans sp. PtaU1.Bin073
CCCTTTGACTGGCTGATTATACCCTCTGCAAATTCAACGTCAGATGCAATTACTTCACCATTAGGTTTTAATATCATTGCTGTTTACTTTATACGGCTATTTAAGTATAGTTTATGGTCAAGATCTTAATAAATTCGGAGGAAATATCACTAGATGAGTTCAGAGATGTGCCCTGTATGCGGATTGCCAATGGAATTGTGCATCTGCGAAGAAGTAGCAAAAGAGCAACAAAGAATTACTGTGAAGGTCAACAGAAGAAGGTACGGAAAAGAAGTAACCGTCGTAGAAGGTTTCGATGCACATGAGATCGATCTTCACGAGCTATCTACATATCTTAAATCCAAGTTCGCCTGTGGGGGGACTGTCAGGGATAATGCTGTTGAGTTGCAGGGCAACCATCTGTCTCGCATGAAAGACGTTCTTGTTGAAAGAGGTTTTTCTCCGGAACAGATCAAAGATTGATCTCTTCAATATCATTACTGTCTCTACATCACTATAACTTAAATATTCAAAAGCAATAACTTTCATATTTTAAGGAAAGGTGTGCACATCATCTGCATGTTTGTAAGGTGAAGCATGAAACGCATATATCTGGATCACAGTGCAACAACACATGTAGATACCAGAGTGTTAGATGCCATGCTTCCATATTTTTCTGAAAAGTTCGGAAATGCTTCGAGTTTGCACTCCTTTGGCCAGGAAGCTGCAGAAGCACTTGCTATTTCCCGTGAACTTGTCGCTGCAGCACTAGGAGCCAAGCCCTCGGAGATCATTTTTACATCAGGCGGCACCGAATCCGATAATCTCGCAATAAAAGGTGCAACATACATGCATTCTTCAAAAGGAAGGCATATCATCACTTCTGTTATAGAGCATCCTGCAGTGTTACGCACTTGCGAGGAACTTGAAAGAGAAGGTTTTGAGGTTACCTATGTGCCGGTGGACAGTGAAGGCATACTTGATCTGAAATTCCTTGAGGATTCTATAAGGCACGATACTATTCTCATAAGCATAATGCATGCTAATAATGAAATTGGAACTATCCAGCCTATAAAAAAAATAAGTGAGCTCATTTCAGGGCGGGAAATCATCCTGCATACGGATGCTGTCCAGTCTGTGGGCAAGATACCCACAGATGTTAATCAGCTGGGTGTGGATATGCTATCAATTTCTTCTCATAAGCTCCACGGTCCCAAAGGAGTTGGTGCCCTGTATCTGCGAAGTGGTGTCAATATCATGCCTCTTGTACAGGGTGGGGGGCATGAGCGTGGTTTACGTCCGGGTACTGAAAATATTCCGGGTATTGTGGGTTTTGCCAAGGCGATGTCCATTTCCAAAGAACAACTGGAAGAGGATTCAAAGCACATGCAACATCTGCGTGATTCCATGATAAAAGAGATACAAAGCCGGATCCCACATGTCAGGCTTAACGGGCATGAAAAAACCCGCCTTCCAAATAATGTCAATATGAGTTTCAGGCATGTGGAAGGTGAATCTTTGCTTATGCTTCTGGATATGAACGGTGTTGCTGTTTCTACCGGCTCGGCCTGTTCTTCAAAATCCCAAAAAGCATCTCATGTGCTTACAGCCATTGATCCAGGCGTTGAATATATACATGGTTCTCTGAGGTTCACTCTAGGAAGGGAGAATACCATGGAAGAGATAGATATTGTAGTTGATCTTTTGGAAGAAGCAGTGATGAAGCTGCGCCAACTATCTCCTTTTGAGGAGGAAGTATGAAATATAGTAGAAAACTTCTCGAAGAATTCACAAATCCTAAGAACGTAGGTGTCATTGAGGATGCAGATGGTGTGGGGCAATTGGGAAACCCTGCTGACGGTGATGTTATAACCATCTATATCAAAGTCAAGGATGATGTGCTGGAGGACGTGAAGTTCAAAACATTTGGTTGTGCGGCAGCTATCGCTACTTCAAGCATGGTCACTCAAATGGCTAAAGGCAAGACCATAGAGGAGGCTTTGAACCTCACAAAGGAAGAAGTAGCAGATGCTCTTGGTGGTCTTCCCCCGGGCAAGATGGATTGCTCCAATTTTGCTCCAGATACTTTAAGAGTAGCTATTGAAGATTATTTGAAAAAGCAAAAAGTTTGATTCTGGAGGATGGTCTTTTGAAAACAACATGTGAGATCATGGTACAGAAAGTTCTCCCTGCTATACGTGCGGAAATTGCACGCGTGATGTTCTCTGAACATAGATGTACTCAGCAGGAGATCGCTGATATCCTCTGCCTTTCCAGAGCTGCTGTTTCACAATACATGAGTGAGAAAAGAGGAGCTGAAGTTGATTTTCCAGAAGAGGTCCGTGTGGAGGTAAGAAAATTCTCTGCCAGGCTTCTCAAGGGCATGGATCAAAAAGACCAAGTGCAGGGAATGTGCAATATCTGCAAGTTCGTCCAGCGGTCAGGCTGGTTCTATAAGAACATACCTGAAGCAGGATCATGTATCATATGTGGGGATAAAGAGCAGATTTGAGCCATAGTCAGTGTGTTCAATGCAAGGGCAGAGGTTTTTGTGGGCGTCCTGCATGTCCTATTCTAGAAAAGTTCCGCTCTATAGAGTCATCTGTCACAGCCAATAAAGGAGCAACTTCAATTTTTGGCGCTTCTCCTCCGGCAGTTTTCATAGGCAGGCATGATTATCCTTCTGTTATGTCAGGTCCAATGGTACCCCCTGACATGAGGGGTGATGAATCTTCCTTACTAGAGGATCCAAAGAAGCTGTTAAGCATGGATATTGGTCAGATCATTGCAGCACGTTCCAGGCTTGTGAGGGCGGGTGCCCGTATGAACGTAAAGGATGCTGCAGATCCAAAGGATCCTCTGCTTCTTAAATCTCAGGAACTGGCTCTTTCCATGACCCCTGTGGATACTGAAGCCTGGTTCAATAAACCTCTTAGCAACAAATTGAAGTTCGATAGTGTGCTCACTCCCATGGGACCATCAGGCGATCTTAAGGATTTGGACATTACTGAGAATCCTAATGTTCCAAAGAAGGTCGATTATCTGGTATATGATGACGATGCTCTGGCAAAAGATGCAGTTTCAGAGCTCATTTCATCAA
>MVQW01000046.1 GCA_002067265.1 Methanomethylovorans sp. PtaU1.Bin073
ATAGTATGGAACCCTGGATCCTTACAGTTGCAGATAATGGGCTTAAGGTCTACAAAGGCACTTTCAGCATACCTCCAGGCTTGGACTGAAAAGGCTAATAAAGCTTATGATCCTTTAGATTAAAGGAATTAGTCCAGGGGTATCTTTATGGTGGATGTTACCGTTATCATTGGAAATGTCGGGTTGCAGCTTTTCATTCTGTTATTGCTGGCATTCTCTTCATATATGGCCCACTCCAGAAAAATGAAGATACATTGCAGTTTAATGGGTGCAGCTCTTTTTATGCAGCTTCTTGCCATTGTGTTCGTAATGTACCCTTCCTTTTCAGCCTTTTCCGGGATGCAGATCAGCAGCCAGTTGCTGGTCGAACTGTGGGTACACCATATAGCAGGCATTTTAGTGATGCTGCTGGTAATATACATCAATCTGGCAGTAAAAGGTTCAGTGCATTTTCTGGGAGAGCCTTACAGACTGATGAGACCTGTGGCATTGTTATGGTTTCTGGTTTTGCTTGGTGGAATGCACATATATATCAGTCTGTATCCTGCTCTGTAAGAACAATTCCAGCATCGTACCTAAGATAGATTATCTGCGGTCTACCAGGCGCTTTGGCCGGCCTTTTATGCGATACAGCTCCAGCCCGCCCTGGGCCACATAGTTGAATATTATCTTGAAACTCTCGTCATGGTATGCGTTCTCGAGCCTTTTCTTGTAACCGAAAAAGGAGCGGAGGAAATTCTCTTCAACAAGGGACCTATCGCATGTTACGGGATCAAGGCATTCCAGGCTGACTGTCATGACAGTTTCATCTTCATCATCGCCACCGTATAGGAAAGCTTCATACTCTCCTGTTAAGTGTTCCATATTATCCCGCTGGAAAACTCCTTTTTCCACATCCACACGATTGAAAGGTGTTTCTGCAACCCAGAAGGTTTCAGCTTCTCTTTGCGGATTCATTATTTTCATATGCGTTCTGCCACAGGCACAGGTCTTGCGGTCCATGACCACTGTGGTATCTTCTGTGTCATAGTTAAGAAGGAGGGTACCACACTTAGCACCTACCGGAAGTAAGGTGCTGAGCACGATCCTGCCACATTCTCCGTCCTTGACGTATTTATCCATGCCCGGATCATATACATCCAGATGTACCATATCCTCTGATACGTGCAGGCCGCTGAGGTCCGTGCATTCTCCGCACATAGTACCTTCCGTACTACCATAATTGTTGTATACATCGCAATCCCACACTTCGGAAAGGTACTTACGTGCTTCTTCCGCAAAGCTTTCCCCGCCTACCACAAGACGCTGGATGCTTGATTCGGATGGTTCCAGTCCCTGTTCCTTCATATTATTGGCAAGCCTTAACAGTTTGAAAACACTCCCCACGATGCCAGTGGGTTTGTATGAGGTCACTATCCTTGTCGGAAAAGTACATTTCCCGGTGGGAATTATGGTCATTCCCATATGATGTGCTGCAAGTGTCATTGTGTTGGCACCTACATTCATGCCATAAGAGGCACATATCACGACTTTGTCCCCAGGTCCGAATCCCTGTGCAACAAAGTAACGGGCATATTTCTCTGCATACCGATCCCAATCTTCCCAGGTGAGAAAGAAAGTTTTTGGCGTTCCACTGGTGCCGCTTGTTTCATGGATAGTGAATATTTCTTTCCAGTCCCCTGTCCTGAATTCGAAATCCGTGGTTACAGGAGGCTGGTGTTCTCGTATAGTACTGCCGTTGATGATGGGCAGTTCCAGCAGGTCTTCATGTGACTGGATATCGGAAGGTAAGATACCGTGCTCTTTGAACCACTTTCTATAAAATGGGGACTTATCCACGGCGTATTTCACAGTGTATCGAATACGCTCATCTATCAATGCATCCAGTTCTCCTCTCTCCATGGTCTCTATGGAAGGATTGTGATAAGGTCCTGATGACATGTGTTCATACTCCGGTCGGTTATATATCCTATTATCTGTTTTCAGGGGGCTTAAGCATTTTCATCATCTCACTGTTTTTTGTTGTGGGCATGCTACAACTGTAACTAATTTGAAATGAGCATGTTTCATTCAACTTTTAATTATTCTTAAAGTCATATGTAAAGCCCATAAGCCCGATTGTACCAACCTTCTAATCTGGCCGCTAATTTCATCAAGTAATCTCCTAATATCGAAAATGCTTACATTGAGATAATGTGATTTTTGTACTTAATTTTTTACCTATAACGCTCTTTTGATTTTGATTGCGCAGTGATATCGTATTTCTATGATCATCAGCACAAAGCTTTAACCCCGGCAATTTTAATTATTTCCCTCCATCATCATTTATGCAGTTTTGTTGTTCAATCCAGAAAAAATAATGCTAAATACTTGTATTCATTCCATTGTTTGATTTGTGGGGTGGAGAGTACTATTGAAGACGATTTGATACACAAAAGATTTCTACTAACTGATGATTCGAATTGGTTGCCGACCATATTTATGCGAACAGAACTTCAACTCAGGTCTTTAAAATGTTCTCTGATCTGTTTTTACAAACAACTGAACTATCGGACCTCAATATTGCACAACAAAGAACTGGTCCAATACAACCACAAAAGAGGTGGGAAATTCGAGGAACAAACAACTATTTGCCTGCCAACCTGGCACTTGAGTAACGATGAGGGGAAAAGCAAGAGTGTTTAGCAATATGAAGGGCTTCTAAGACAAATCAATGTTCAAGCTTATGCAAACAATCCCACAATCAAAATCATATGACCAAGTTTAAATAAATTTAGGTTGAATTATATGCTGCCCATGAAGCTGGAAGAAAGATTAGAGCAATTGAAGGAACAGGTCCAGGGCGATGATTTTCTCAAAGCCAAAGGACTTGGCAATGAAGTTCCTTTCTGGATATTCGATTACCCTCCTGATAAGGAGTTACTTGTAAGGGATACCATCCTTAAGATCAACTCGTCTCTGGAGAAGAGATCCGTTAATGTCCTGATAATAGACCTGTATGAGATCTGCCTGGAGCTCATAGAGAGTAAAATAAAATTAGAACAGGTCGATCAGTTCGAAGAGAAAAAGGGTTCAGATGAATTGCTCAAAAAATTGAAGCTCATGCTCAAGCCTGAAATACTGAAAAATGCTATCCAGGCTAAAATGGAGAAAAATGGGAATTTCCAGATGATCTTCCTGACAGGTATCGGTAAGGCCTGGCCGATAGTGCGTTCACATTCCATTTTA
>MVQW01000047.1 GCA_002067265.1 Methanomethylovorans sp. PtaU1.Bin073
CTATGAGATGCGTGCCCGCAGGTCTTCCCCTGCTGCCTCCGAACTGGGTCTGCACGGTGAACATCTGGGAATATGATGTGAAAGGCGTTTATAAGCGATTTAGTGTAGTTGATATGGATAATGAATGTATTGTTGATCCTTTCTTTGGCCATAAGGCGCAGATGTATGTGAGAGATGATGAAAAAATAAGACATCCTTCTAAAGTCAATCATGACGGCACTCCAATATATTTGGGAGATAATATTCCAATATATTTCGCATTCAAAGGCTATGCTGCAACAATAGTTGGACCTGGACTAAAAGGTGTTGGAGATAAAATTGGAGGTAGAGATGAAAAATCACCTGGTTATGACAATTTTGAATTGCAATTTTTGAGGTAAAACATGAAAAAGAAATTGGTTTTTTTATTGTTATTTATTACTTTTTATACAATGTCTTTTGTTGCATCTGCCGAGAGTCCTTATGCTAAAATAGATGTTTATTATAATGGGCAATTATATCCAGGTGCAACAACTCCTAAGCCATTTCTAGATATCGGGGAACCTTTCACCCTTCGCTTTGATGTAACATCATATCAAAGATGTTACTTATCTGTAAAATTAACCACCATAGATGCTAAGGATTTCCAGATTATTAATGGTTCTTGTAAAGAAATTAATGAATATGTTGGTCAAATCATTGAGGAAAATGAAACAATAAGTTATCATTGGGAAGTTACCCCTACAGATAACTGGGTAGGAGGAAGTATTCCATTAGATTTTGTTTATCAATTTGATGAGTTGGGAGCAGGGGGAGATATTATTACAAAAGGTCGATTCACCGCCGCTTACATAACCGTCAGCGAGGAGTACTACGATGGCGCGCCTGCTGAAGTATCGACAGAATCCGCCACCGAAGATCCCGCAAAAGCTCCGGGATTCATGTTGCCTTTGGCTGTGGGAATGTTGTTATTGGCCGGGAAGTGCAGAAGAAAGACATGATCTTCTGCTTTTTTCTATTCTAAGAAGAAAAAGAAGTTGATTGCGCCGCCTGCGGCGGGGTTGTTGTTATGGATCGAGGTTTTAAAATTCTCTGCCGGCTTTTTTCTTTTGTTGGTCCACGATAAATATTGTTGTTACGGATAGGGGTCTGGTAAACTAGTCGTGCCATATGCGGTTGGAAAATATTTGTTATTCGGGAAGTAGATGATTAGTACATTTGCTTGTCGGTTTTGTTCTTCCATTCCTTCAGCAATTCCAGGCACGCTTCCCGTTCAATGTTCATGAGCTCTATTTCTGCGGGCTGTTCTCCTTTGATGATGCTGTAGATGTGGCTGTCGTCAAAGCCTGCGATTGCCACTTCTTCAGTAGTGGTGCCGTAATGGATGCGTTTGATCCTGGCCCAGCAGATAGCTGCAAAGCACATGGGACAGGGCTGCGAAGTTGTATATATATCACAATCCGATAGGTCGAATTGTCCCAGCTGCTGGGAAGCCCGGCGGATAGCCAGTATCTCGGCATGGGCTGTGGGGTCCTTGCTGCTAAGCACTTCGTTATGAGCTGTGGATATTACTTCTCCATCTTTCACTATAACGGCTCCGAAAGGTCCTCCATGATCGTTCTGCATACCTCTGCGAGCTTCGTCAATGGCCATGTGGATCAATCGGAACATTTCTGGATCAAACTCCTGGAAGATTGCAGCATGTACTGTAAAATGCCTTACATATACAAAAATATGTTCTTTTAATATAGGATATGGCATGGACACTGAGTCAATGAGCACATTAAATAGACATATTTATATAATATAGAGTGTATGTATATTATGTCTTCATCCAATCGATGGCAAGGCTCGTTCACATTCTCTCTTGCCATCAATCCCAATTGCTGCTCTGCTTTTCAGGATACTATATTCCAAAGGTTGCTTTTTTTGCGAAATATAAGGATTTATCAGCGAAACATAGATATAATTAGATTAATATAATAAAGGACATTCATCAACATCAGAGAAGTGCCACAGGAGCCCGACATGTTAGTGAAGAAAAACGTAAAAGCATTATGCATAGCATTTTTAAAAGATCCTCAAATCCGAACGACCGCTTCACGATCAGAAGATCCTCAAATTACTCAAATCAATTAGGACCATAGTTTTTCTGGAGAATACAATGACAGCTAATATCATTACATTACGACCGGACCCGATAAAGAACCTGAGAGGGCTGGATGCAGAAACAAGGGAAAAAATAAAAGCAGGCCTTGGCGTCATCGAGCATGAGCCGCAGGACAATAATAGTGTAAGGTACGTATAAAGCGTGTAAAAGAGCAGCAAAGATCATTTTATCAAGAGAAGGCATATTGAAAGCTTCTCTTTCTTTTTTAGCCTCCATATCAGGCATCACAGCCCTATTCTTTTGTTTCTATTTCTACCTCAAGGCCGCCTATCCAATCCGCTATCATATTATAAGGAATGGCCATGAGTATGCCGGACAGGAAGCCCATGATGCCGTAGAACAGGGGAAGGGTAATGATGGCACCAGCTCCGAAAACAAAACCCATTATTCCGCCTGTATCTCCCATCATAGCTCCGGAGAAAACAAAGACCAGGCTCATCAAAGCTCCTATGACCAGGCCAAAGAATGCATACAGTATGCCGAATATCTTACCCAGCGACAAAACACCAATTCTTGTAATTTCCACTATTCTTGTCATCAAAACCCTTTTCCTTTGTTTTATAAAATGAGGCTTGCAGCATTCAGTTAAAGCCCGACATTGTAATAGGTCCAGGAAGCCGGATCAGGTACTCAACATTTCAGCTGTGGGCTATGATCCCGGACGCCAGTCCAGTATAGCCTATAGCCTACATATCTGCGCCTGATAACATCTGTTCAATAATCAACTGCATTTTCCGGAATGCGCCTTAAGAGATTATAATCTCTCTCTGTGATGGGTATTGCGTTCAGAAGGATATTTCCTTCAGCTGCCAGCCCTTGTGCTATTTCTCCAAGACTTCCTTTTTCTTCCCTGTTCTCAAGAACAGGTTGTCCATCCTCTATTTTTATCAATACTAATAGCCAGTATTTGTTTTCCATCCTCTCACTCCTTATGCCTTGCTTGCGCAAGCCAGGGAACTGCTGTATAACCACAGGAATTTCTAATTAGTTCTTTATTGTCCTCTTAATTTATATACGTACATCATGGAGCGGATTCTCATCGGAAGGACTAGCTTTTATCCGGTGAATGACGTGATCTTTAAATGCAGCTTGTTTTAATGGATCTTGCTTTCGAATAATAGGTGTACTATGATTGGGTCCTTGTAGTATCCTCACTCAGCGAAGGCTTGTAAAGCCTTCTTTTCACTAATACCAAGGTTTATGGTCATC
>MVQW01000048.1 GCA_002067265.1 Methanomethylovorans sp. PtaU1.Bin073
GGTGGTGTAAGGTGATCTATTATGACTGCATCGCCACGGCGCTTAGCCTGTGTGCCTTCACCCACGTTATCCATAATATATGGGTATATCACAGGGGTCTCAGCCACCATGATAGATGGATAGTCGTATCTCCACAATCCAACCTCGTTGCCCGGGAGCCATTCCTGTGTACCGTGTGTACCAAAGTGGATCATTGCATCTGCATCGTAAATGTTGTTGATCCAGAAGTATGTTGCAAGGTACTGGTGTGTGGGCGGTATTGAGGAATTATGGTATATTAAAGACTCATCGGAAAGTCCGGCTCTGGTTGGCTGGGGTATGAAATTGACATTTCCAAGCTGGATGGTTGGTATTACGAAGTACTCTCCGCTTGTGTTCTTATATGTCATGACATCGCCAGGTGCTTTTCCCCAAGTTTCCTCTACTTCAGTACGCACGCTCTTTGGCAATGTGTTATACCATTCAAGATATTCATCCACTGGAAGAAGGGTCACATAACCTGACTGCACGACTTTCTCAAGTTCGCCGGGTGCCCATGTACCAACATTCCTGCTTTCAATGAACAGGTCAATAAACTCGCTGCCATTTGGAATACTTCCATTGCCGATGTTATAGCCTGCTGCCTGCATATCTTCCAAAAGCAAAGTGAAACTTGAACCAATGTCGAGGTAACTGGCACCTATATTGTTCTTGCCGCCCTCATGGTTATAGTAGAGGATAGTGATCTTCTTATCAGCATTTTCCTCTTTGCTAAGTTCTGCCCAGGCTATAGCCCTGTTACATATCCATTCAACCTGGGATGCAATTGGTTGATAATAATACTGCTCTGTTGCCTCATCCTGTACCCTTCCGGCCAACCAAATATAATCTGTAAGACCATCTATTTCAGGCTGTGTAACCTGATATGGAATAGAAGAAGTGCTCAATCCCAGTACACTTTCATTATATTCATCAGATGTCTGGTAATAATCCTCTATTCCTTTAAGCACAGGTACATTGTACTTTTGGAGGTATTCTATTCCCTTTTCATGGTCATCATAGTTGAGATAGAAACCTTTCAGTGAGATGATGGAATCAACAATTACTTCACCATCCTTGGTGAAATAATCCACATCATTTGTACATACAGCGTAAGTAGTGTAGATTACATTGCATCCTCTTGACTCAAGTTCCCTGATAATGGCATCCTGAGTAGTATACTCAAGAGAAGTTGTACCAAGTTTGTTTCCTATTACTCCAATTGTAGGAGCTGATGCATTGTAACCGTGGTCTGCATACCATTCCAGATATTCAGTGCTGTTTGCAAAGATTCTTGGGAATGCATCTGGATGATAGATACCATCTTCGGGAATAGCTGGATCAGCTGCAGAAGAGTATTCAATATAGATGTTCTCAAGAGTAGCTCCGACACAGCGTATCCAGTTTTCCATATTTTCGTAGCCGTCATTGAATAGATAATCGGTCATTTCAACATATGGAAAAATAGACATGTCAAGCGTTGCTATGCCATAAACATCTGACAGCATACCGAACATTCCGATCTGTGCACCGTTATTCTTTGCAGCAAGAAGCCTGTCCTTTATCTGAGGAAGTTCATTAGCTCCTACCATGTATAACATGATAACATCTTCATTGGTGAGATCTCTGGAACTGTTTATGGCCTCTGAGGCTGTCATCACATTAACATTGAACCTGTCTGTGATAACTGCTCTTTCGGCGAGGACCTGGTCCATATAATATACACTGGTGTCTGAGTTGATGATGTAAGTAACATTCAATTTTTCTTGTAAGATCTCTGGTTCGGCAATGGTTTGTCCTGCAAAGGCACCTGAGAACTTCTGACCCATAAACCTGAGCATGTTACCCATGTTTGTCTCTCCACCTTGTACCCAATATCTTTCGATATTAGTGTTATTGACAGAATAGAGGTCTACATTTGGCAGAGTGATGTTATCAGAAAGGTTGTAACCTATGACCATAGCACCATTGACTTTAGCAGCATTTATGCTGGTATTCCAATTTCCAAAAGAGGATTCAGGTTGTGATTCAATGAATATCATGGAGTATTCTGAAAAATCAAAATCCTCTGGTACTGTTTCACTCTTAGAAATAACTGTTGTGCTTAATTCAGAAGATATATCCGATACAGCTGCTGCATTATTAAGGGCAGCAGTGTTGAAATCCGTGCCCAGGATGAACAGGAACTTCACATCGCCTGTACCTGTAGAACTTCCTCCGGTAGTACTATTATCGGCTGAGCCGCTGTCCGTTGAGTTACCTGCAGAATCCATAACCTCAGAAAGGCTGCCGTATTCTGTTGCGAGATATATTAGTAAGTTCTCTGCGTTTGTGAGCCCGTCACCGGTGGTTCCCATGCTGTTGTAGTAAGTGCAGATAGTATCGTTGCCCTTTCCATCTGAAGAATAATCAAAATACAATGGTGCGCTGCTTGAACGTATGCTTAATAAAGAGGTTCCGCTGCCATGCGCTGCCTGCAAACTGGTATTTACTGCCCCATTATTGGAACCGTAGACCTTGCTACCAACCATATCGCAGAATATGACGTCCTGTTTTTCCAAAAATCCGCTTGCTACAGCAGAAAGCAATTCATCGCTTGCATAATATGAAGCATTGTATGCCGGAATATATGTGTAGTCTATATATTGGCTATACACATTTGTCTGGCTTGCAGATTGCAATGCGTCACTTGGGTTGTATCCAATATATGTGATATTTACTTTATCTCCGGCTGCCGATACCACTGTTGTGAGCGATGCTAACAACAATACACTTAATACTAATGTAAATCCATAGTTTCGTTGCATGTTATCCTCCGATAACGTGTGCTGAGCACTTCGGATACATTGCTTGGCGGCGGTACCGAAGTGCCCACTGCAATTTACGTCCTGTTTTTCCTTCACGAATTTTATTACACTATAATTAGCAAATTAAGTAGTAGCAGTAGTAGCTGTCTTATTCCCATCCTCCGGCACATACACCACTCTTCCATCAGCCAGTTTGTATGCAGTTCCAAGAACGTCACCAGATCCTCCTCCGATCTGGTCAGTAAGATTCATTACTTCAATGGGCTGACCTTCCTCTTTTACGATGATCTGCATATCTTTCTGCCCGGGATTTTTAACAATAGTTGTACTTTCCGTAGGATTAAGTAAGTCAGTCAAATTGTATGACATCAACAGTGCTAGCATAAGGGCTACTGCAAACACCATTGCAGTATCAAAAAGGTTAGCAACCCCTTCGAGGGGATTGCGTTCCTCTTCATCTCTCAACAAACCTGTTCTTCTATAGCGCCTTTGCCTCATGCTTTTACCTCAATGGTATCAAGGATGTAATCAAT
>MVQW01000049.1 GCA_002067265.1 Methanomethylovorans sp. PtaU1.Bin073
GGCTTCGTTGTTCCTGAGAATGTGAATGATCTTAAGGTCAATTTCAAGGTAGAGAAAAAATGGCTGGAAGAGAACAATATTGAAACTGACACCGTGAAGCTTTACAGGTATGCAGATTCCTCATGGAAAGTACTTCCTACTACTACTGCTGGAGAAGACGAAAGTTACATCTATTTCGAAAGCCAGACCCCTGGATTTTCACCATTTGCAATTATCTCTGAAGCCGAAGCTCAGGAAGTTTCAGAGGATGTAATGAAATCTGTGAATGAAGAGGCGAAGGCTATGGCTGCCGTTGAAGATGCGTATCCAGCTGATAAAAACACAGTAAAAAGTAAACTAAATGTTTTTCCAATGGTGGTATGTGTTATCGCTATCCTGCTCGCAGGTGCATATATTGTTTACAGGAAACGAGGATGAAAGGAGCACTTAAAAGCATAATGAGCAGTATATACAGTAATGATCATTCGGTAGTAATCTGAAAAGGAGAAATACATAATGGTTGCTCGAAAGGATTCTGTGTGTCCGGTAGAAAGGTCTGGTAGCCTTGATAATAGGATAAGAAGATGGTTACAAAACCCCAGAAAGATACTAAATCCATATGTTAAGGAAGGAATGACAGTTTTGGAGGTAGGGTGTGGTCCAGGTTTTTTTACAATTGATCTGGCTCGGATGGTTGGGGATGACGGTAGGGTAGTGGCTGCTGACTTGCAGGAAGGAATGCTTCAGAGACTAAAAGAAAAGATACAGGGATCTGAAATCGAGCACAGGATTGCATTGCATAAGTGCACTGAAGATAAGATTGGTGTGTCTGGAAAGTTTGATTTGGTATTTTTGTTCTATATGGTTCATGAAGTTCCAAATAAAAAAGCATTTTTCAATGAATTGAGTTCAGTGCTTAAAACAAATGGTAAAATCTACATGGTAGAGCCACCATTCCATGTTTCAAAAAAGGATTTTGAAGAAAGCATCTTAAAAGCCAATCTTTCGGGGCTTATAGTTGAATCCAGACCGAAACTATTCCCCAACAAAACAGCATTATTAAAAAAGATATGAAAATATCTTTCATTCCATAGATAAATGCAGAAACAACTCGATCCTCTTGGACTGCAGTTCCTAAAAAAGAATTATTCAGGATGCCATGTTTTCAACATTTAGCTTCCTACGCCCTATATACGATATATAGATACATATATTGTATTTGCATAAAACTTATCTACTGCCAACCTAAAACCGATTTATACTAACTTACATAGTACGGAGTGGTTAAATGTCAATACTAGTCCATATAGACATTCCTGCAGATAATCTCGAAAAGGCAAACGATTTCTATTTGAAACTTTTTGGCAGGAAGGTAGAAAAGGTTATGGGCCATGTCGAAGGTCCAGATGAAGACATAGGAAATATAAGTGGCAGTAAAGATATATCATCATATATCGGAGTGTATTCGATAGAAGAATACATAGAAAAAATAGAGTCTTTAGGCGGAAAAGCCCTTACCTCAAAAATGGTAGTTCAGGGGTGGGGATATCTTGCCATCTGTATGGATAATGCTAATAACATTTTCAATCTATGGGAGAAAAGCCTAATTCCAGATAGCCAGCCCGAATGGTTATCAAGCAGTCCATAAAGAAGCAACCATCGTAAGTTCATCTGTTACTGGCTGTTTGAAAATGTTCATT
The DNA here is from genome assembly GCA_002067265.1 of Methanomethylovorans sp. PtaU1.Bin073. Next base: position 1,680 of record MVQW01000049.1, read on the forward strand.
TAACAATAAATCTAAACCTTGAGATATCTATCAAGGTTATGTGCTAATAAATTGATTTTAACAAGTGAATGCTGGTATTAAGAAAAGTGTATAATAAATGGGTTTAGGCACTCAAGCGTTACGAAGGATGCTCAGAAATTAAGTGAAGCTCTTAATAAGGACAAGCATGGTTGGAGGTCTAACAAGTATGATGCTTACCAGGTACAGTCATCTTTACTTTTCAAACCTCTAGAGGTCACAGGCCGAGACAATGGGTTCTGAGAGATCTAAGATCAAGAGGACGCTTAGCTGTTATCTAAAGGTGATTGCGGTTATGCACCGACTCTAAAAAGGGAAAGAGTGAAAAGAGTAATGAGAAGAATGTGCTTACGACAATTATGCAGAACTCAAGATTCGTGCTGATATTTCAGCGGAAGCTAATGAGTACTTCAATCTGAAGCAGCGCACCCACATCTTGGAACATTGCCAAAAGCATTTCTGCTACATAGAATAACAATTATTAGAACAATAGCTGGATCTAAAGGGGGTATGCTATTGGAAAAGTTCTCCATAGTTGAAGAACTGGGTGAAAAAGAACTCCTGATACCAGGTCTTCTCAATTCAGCCTTGGTCGCCAACAACAAAATAAAATACTATTTCACATTGCTCCAGACAGCTCGTGAAAAAGTTCTGTATCCAGAGAAAGAGCATTCTATTCTCAGAATGGAAAGGATAACCGCTGGAGAAAATGACACGTCTCTGGATGCAGTAGTAAGCTCTGCTATGAAAGTAGAGGATGATAGTTATCTTATACCTGATTCAGGAAAGATTATTAGCTCTATTCTCTGGTGCATGGATGAAATGATCAGGCCACTTGTAGTATCATCCAGAGTGGACGCTGGTGAGTTTTCCTCCCGGCTGGATAAGTTGAGGGCTGATGTCACTTTCAGGGGCGCAGATCTGGTTACAGGAGAGCTGATCCAGCGGATAACTTCCGGGGACACGGAAAAGGGTGACAGTTTACATCTGCTTGTAATGGATATGCACCATGCACTGAACCAGCTTCAACAGGCAGTGGCCGTGGAAATGATAGACGGTGCAAATACCTACATGCTTGGAAAAGATGACAGGGAAATGGTGAAAGCTTTTATGTCCGGTGTAAACCGCACTGCTCCTCTCAAGTTCGGCCATCCTGGCTTGGGAACCACAGCTACGCGGACTGATGGGAAGCTAGTGATACAGAACGATATTGGTGAAACTGATGCCCACGTGCTAGTTATAGATGTACATGACACGGAGGTTTCTGTAACCTACACTGATATCCACATGCCCAGATTGCTTTTCTTCCATAGCCTGTTCGAAGGTTTTGATGTTAAATGGGCGGATACCGTCTCAAGATCAGGCAAAGGCACACTTGAAGAGGGAGTGTATCATCTTTCGGTGGGAATCTACAAGGCTTCGAACACCATCGATATGGTTTCATTCCTCAGTCATCTGGGTTCAAGGATAGTTTTCCTAATAGACTGGAACCGGGCAAGGAAAATGCTCAGGAATTTCATGAGGAATCGGGATGCTATAAGCGTTTTAAAATGGGCTGCTGACAATGATGTGGGACACAGGGGTTTCCTTGTGCTTGGAGGTGAAAAGCTTGTTTTCGATTCCCTGGAAATGGCCTCAAGAATACCTATACGCTACGGAGAGCCACTTTCCCAGGTGATAGGCAGAGAAAGGACCATAGAGTTCTTCCAGAGTGCAATGAAAAGTGCTACTACAGGCCTGCTAGAGAATCAGGCACACATGTTGCTGCAGGATGAAATCAAGGCAGAAATGTTGAGATACTTCCGTACCGTGCAGCAGGAGCTTTTTGAACTTTGCTCGCAGCATGTATCTTTCACAGTGGAAGTGGCAATTACAGTAAGAGACACTCTAACACAGTTA
>MVQW01000050.1 GCA_002067265.1 Methanomethylovorans sp. PtaU1.Bin073
TGCTCACGGCTTTGTGAATGTGTTCCTGTTTGGATTGATACCGTTACTTGGTCCAAGGCTTGGTATTTTTTGATGCAAAATACATTAGCCTGATGAGGAATTCTAAGTATCCTGAAGTCTGAACTTATTAATGATCCATTGTTTAAAAAGTGGATCTACTAGTTTATATTTTCCTTTCTCGACCTTTTCTATAATTCCCAAGTTAATAAGATATGGTAGATAATAGTACAGAGAACTTACAGGAACTCCTATATCATTTGCTATCTGTCCTGCTTTTTCATATTGTGCTATGGACACAACGATATCTGAATAGACCTTTGAATTCTCTGTGAGTTTAGTGAACAGCAGATTAAATACGGCATCTAAGGTAATGAACATTTCTTCGTATGCGTTTTCAATATCTCCTTCAGTGATCTCTTCATTTGGACTGGTTTCCAGTACAATATCGCCAAGTCTTTGAACATAATCTGGCAGACCATTTGTTATTTTGATCATTTTTTCAAGAGCATTATCACTGATAGTATGATTCACAACATGGAGGCGCTGAATTATGAACTTTTTCGTCTCTTTTTTTGGCAATGGTCCTATTGAAACTGGTTTCAATTGTCTGTAGAAGGGGCTTTTGTTGTTGTAGACAAGATCGGTCATATAGGTAACTGCAGAGCTTGAAAAAATGTACATGACCCTTGTTTGTTGCTGTATGATTGTTCTTAATAGTCTGACAAATTCATCTCCCCACCTCATAGCAATTTCAGAGAACTCATCTGCAAAGACTACAAAGTAAACATCTTTCTGAATTGCAAGTTGTTCAAGGTAGTTAAGAGATTTCTCGAATATTGATTGTTCATCTTTTTGTTCCTGAAGGCTTAGTTTGAGGGAAATGTACGAAGTAATAGATACGTCTATGTTCGGAATCCTCGAAAAGATATCAGATAAGTTTTTCTTAAGGTAGTGATTAATTCCGGAAATATATTCTGTGTCTTTTTTCTTTTCTGAATAGTTGTTTTTTGCGCTTTCAGCAATGTACATTGAAAGCCTTCTTATTGACGGCATCGACATACAGTCTATGAATATCGGAATGACCTGTACATCATTATCAAACCTTAGCATGGTGTTTTTGATAAGAGAGGTTTTTCCAACTCTCCTTTGTCCAAGCAGAGCAATATTGATGGATCCACCCTGTTTAAGTGATTCAATTTGAGATAACAAAAGCGATATTTCTTTTTCCCTGTTAGTGAAATATGGTCCAATAACCGGTTTCCCGTATATGAATGCACGTTCCATAATGACCTTTCTATAGTTTGTACTATATATGGTTAATCCTCTGTAATTAAAGTATAGTTTTCACTATGTATAGGATAAACTATACTTTGAACAGGTTGGGTGCAAGATACTTATAATCTACATTGACGGAACACCAAATAGAGGACGCAATCCATCCTATTTATGCAAAAATAGCATTTTTAATTGACGGCTTTAAAAACTCATTTACATTATGTTAGGAAAAATATGGGAACGATCTTTGCGGTTGATTCGGTCCCCCTCAGTTTAAAAACTATTAAACGCATAGCTGAAGCTAAAAAAGACATTGAAGAGGGCAATGTCTGCAGTCTTGAAGAGATAAAAGCCGAATTTGGATTAGAATGAGCTATAGGGGATTTTTATGCACGTTTTTAAAAAGGTTTTAAATTCTTTCATCAGAAAATCATAAAGATCTCGAACTAATTGTTCACTCTATTGAACAGAAACTCTTATTGGATCCATTTAGCGATGACACTAAACAATTGCAATGTTTTGAATTTTTCAGGTATCGCGTGGGTAAATACAGAATTGTTTTTGAGCTCATAGATTCAGATACAATCGCTATTTTGGCTGTGGATTCCAGAGCTTCGATCTATACCAAATTGAGACACAGATTCAATAAGTGTTGAATGAAGCAGGAAGTCACTCGGTCTTTAGCCGATTTGTAGTTCGCTAAAAAGCACGAGGTTAAATTTAAGATACATTAAGTGTATATTACACACTATGTAATTTACATTACATGTAATCTGTTATCCAAAGAGTTGTATCATAATGAAATTCTACGACCGGAAACAAGAGTTTGATGCCTTACAAAGAGTTTGCAGTTTAAAGGGATTCAGAGTTGTCGTAATAACCGGCAGAAGAAGGATAGGAAAGACACGCCTTGTGCTTGAGTTCCTTGGACAGAAGAATTTTGAATATATATTTGTGCCCATGCACAAGACAAAAGAGATATTCCTGCAGGATATCGCCAGTGAGAGAAAGATCCCGGAGTTCCAGAAGGTTGCAGACCTGTTCCGATATCTCTTTGAGACACGGGATCATATCTTCGTGGACGAGTTCCAGAACTTCTATGATATGGATAAAAGTATCTATTCGGATATCCACCAGCTTATAGATGAATTCAGGCACAGGGAGAAGAAATGCTGTGTTTTTATAAGTGGATCCAGCTATTCATTAATGAACAGGATATTTGTAGATCATGCACATCCTCTTTACGGAAGGTCAGATGCAATGATGGAGCTCGGACCTCTTGATTTGGTAACTGTTGCTGAGATAATGACAGATATTGGTATGAAAGATCACAGAGAGCTTATCAAATACTATTCTGTTTTTGGTGGCGTACCGAAATATTATGACCTTATAGAAGCTTCAGGTATCAGGCCGTTCGAAGAAACTGCGCGGTCATTCTTCTTTGACGTGCATATGCCTTTGCTTAAGGATGAAGGGCGCAATGTACTTGTGACAGAGTTCTCAGGGGAATACAGAACTTATTTTTCAATACTTGAAGCCATTGCATCCGGAAAAAACACAGTTGCTGAAATAAACTCTGTCCTTGAAGGCAGAACAGGTAAGGCTGCAAGATATTTAGATATCTTGCGCAAGGAGTACAATGTCGTTGTTAGGGAAACGCCTATACTGGAAGACCCGGGGAAATCCAGAAGAGGAATATACGCTATAAGAGATCCTTTTCTGCATTTCTGGTTCAGCTATATCAAAAGATACGAGGCTTACTTTGAACAGGGTAGGACGGATGAACTTTTAAACGTGTTCCTGAGAAGCTTTGATACTTATGTGGGCTTTTCCTTTGAAAGGATAGTAAAAGAATTCCTTACGGAAAACAGGCGCATTCTTCCTTTTGAGCCTTATAGGATGGGACGACAGTGGGGAACTGTAATAGGTGCACCGAAAGGCAAGAACACCTATGAGATAGATATACTTGCACTTAATGAGGATATGAGCAAGGTGCTGCTGATGGAGTGCAAATGGCGTGACCTTGGAATAAAGGAGGGGAAATCAGTAGTTCAGGTACTGAAAGAGAAAGCCGGATATCTTGGCCTAAAGGAAGGAACAGAAATCCATTTTGGTTTATGTGCAAGACAGATAAATGGGAAAAACGAGCTTCTGAAAGAAGGAGTGTTCGTGTTGGACCTGGAAGATATGGGGGAAGTATTGAGCAGATCATAGATGCTTACCAAACAGTAACTTACTGGATGGTAACTTTGCTCTTGCAGATCGAAGAAATCTATCAAAATACAAACCAAAGATACCTATTACCTTTGACCTGAAAACAGTGCTTATACCCTGGCCATTACTTTTGATAGCTGCTGTTATGATATCGATCTGCATCTATTCCTTTCTTTTCATCATTATATAACTCAGAATTGATCTCAGCGTTTTCGGTAGATCACACTTCTGTGACCTACCTCAATAACAAAGATAATCAGTTTATCGCCGTCAATGCTCATTATGACACGGTATTCTCCTATCCGCAGTGAATACAAAGGAGACTTTGGAGACCCTTTGAGTTTCTTCACATGTGCTTTCGGATCATCCTGCATTTCCTTAATGGCAGCAACTATTCTTTTTGCTATATCGATCGGAAGTTTCTGCAGGTCTCGTCTTGCT
>MVQW01000051.1 GCA_002067265.1 Methanomethylovorans sp. PtaU1.Bin073
GACATGCAGACCTTTTCTGCTTGCTCAGATAGAACTACTTGGTCCTCAGGTTATCATACTGCTGGGTAACACAGCGGAACAAGCATTTTGTGTTTCTGCGCTGGATTGGGGTGAAGCGATAGCCACACCTGAGGGCAAACACCTTATAAAACTATACCATCCTGCTGCTTTGCTTTACCGACGTTCACTCATGGAAAAGCAGAGAGAAATGATCGATATGAATAAAGGTCTGTGGCAGAATACACGATAGATTTCTCTTTTTTTTCTGTATTTACTCCCTCAAAAGAAACTTTTTTATAATATGTGAATCACCCTTTTTTAAGGTAAGAAGTGCTTTTGGAGGAGGGCACCTTAGCTACATCTGCTGTAGCTTATAATGGGTAAAATCTGAGCGTTAGCTTTGGAGAATTTGCAAATAAAATGAGGAGGTGAGGGCATATCAAAGTTTGAAGTATTTACCGATAACACCGGAAAATACAGTTTCAGGTTGAGGGCAAGAAACGGAGAAATAATAGCCACAGGCCAGACCTACGCCAGTAAGACGGGGTGTCTTAAAGGAATAGAATCCGTGAAAAAGAATGCCCCTGTGGCAAAAGTAGTTGAGATGGAAACTCCGGTGAAATGAAATTAGATCATAATTAGATGTTCAAAGGCGAGTGCCTTTGAGAGTCATTTGTCTACCCTTTCCAGCACTTCTTCAGCTATCCTGGCGTTCATAAGCAGATCATCGACCGTCGCAATGAGAGTTGTGATCTTTTGGGTGCTAAAACTGATCGTTGCCATACATTCAGAAACTTCTGTATGCATACCGGAAAGATTGTCAGGAGAAAGAGAAAAAGCCACTTTTTCAGCTATCTGTGAAGCATTAGGACTTTTCATTGTGATAGTAGTTTTTATCCTCATGATTTATCAGCTGCTCTTTCACCTAATTGCTGCCCTACTATATTATCCACGATATCAATGAACTCCTGTACCCTGCCTGGCGGAATGGAAGCCCCTGATGCGATGTTATGACCTCCTCCCTGACCGCCCACAGCCAAAGCCCCTTCCCTCATTGCATAAGCAAGGTCAAGACCTTTACCTATCAAAGCCCGCGTACCTCTGCCTGAGACTTTGACAATACCTTCTACTTCATTAGTTGCAATACAGGGTTTCTCAGGATGCATATATCTTACCACAGTACTACTTATCATTCCTGTGTTATCCATGTCCTTTGCTACCAGATACCAGATATTTTTTCCTTGCTGAAGCATACCTTCAGCCTGCTTTATATTAGCAACTATGGACCTCTGATATTCAATCATCAATTGACGGGCTTCCTCTAAAACAGATGCATCATGCATACACATCGATAAGGCAATACCAGCTTTTTCAAGCTTCCCGCAGGTATTGAGAATGGCAACAAAATCATAAACGTTCTTTAGAAGCTCTTTTTCAAGATAATAAACATCTCCTATAGCTGCATCCACAGCTTCAGGGCTCGCATGCTTTGCAAGCTTAAGCGCAACAGATGATGTCAGTTTCTTGAGATCTCCCTGAGGCATCTCACTTAATGTTCCCTTTACTCCAAGGATCTCAAGGAAATCATGTATCTTCTTCCTGTCACCTGTAATATCCAGATAAGGTTCAGGAGTATATTCAAGCACATCTGCTATATCGCCATCTCCTACCTTGAGACCTTTTTTGACAGAAACCACGCCTGCCTGTATAGCTTCCTCCAATATGTGAAGATTTGCACTTTCAAAGAGCTGTTTATCCCCAACAGCACCTGCTACTGCCAGTCCGGCAAGATCGACATTGTCCGGATCCATTTCCTTTACTACCAGGTAAGTGGTACCTGAAGCTGAGAGATATATGGCTCCATCTATACCGGTATAATGAGGATTAACAGCCACCTTGGCAGGGGAATCACCCACTGGCATGTGATGATCGATTACGATCACATCATTTTCGATCTGCTTGAGAAGCTCTGCATGACCACTGCCCATATCACAGAACACAACAAGATCACCATCAGAAACACTGCTATTGATAGTATCAATAGTATCCTGGGCTAGTCTGCTTGCGATAGTTGTCTGGAAACGTATACCTTTCCTCATAAGAGCCCTGCACATAATACCTGCTGAAGTAAGGCCATCAGCATCATTGTGAGATATGAGGCGCACATACTTATGTGCAGATATCACATCAGCAGCTTTTGCTGCAAGCTCTTTCAGCCTGCTCATTGCCACGCTTTCAGAGGTCACTGCACCACCATCATTGCATAAGGACTTCACCAGGTTTGGTGCCACCACCGTTCTCAATAACAACACCTACATTAATGCTGGTGTTGATGCCGGTATGGACATCATCACCCATGATGACCCCAAGCTTTCTGCGACCTGTATCCACTCTCTTACCTTTGATAATAGACTTGATGTTTTTACCATCATGACGAAGATTTGCAACCTTTGTGCCTGCACCAAAATTACAACCGTATCCAACGACACTGTCACCAATGTATGTAAGGTGTCCTATCTTAGTGCCATCCATTATGACACAATTCTTCACCTCAACACCATTGCCTATATGCACATTATTGCCTATTGAAGTGGATGGTCTGATAAAACAATTGGGACCGATATCGCAATTCTTACCGATGACCACCGGACCGATGATATATGCACCATTACGCACTATAGTCCCTTCACCTATAACCACATCACCATGCAAAGTAGCCATAGGTTCTACAGTACCTTCACACTTTGGTTTGATCTTTTCAAGCAGAGCTTTGTTGGCATCCAGCATATCCCAGGGTCTGCCCACATCCAGCCAGATATTAGTAAGAGGTTCAAAACCCACATGGATGCCGTCGTTCACCATCATCTGCATAGAGTCCGTAATTTCGTATTCATTACGCGGAGATGGCTGTGTTTTGTCAATATAATCAAAGATAGTAGTATCGAACAGGTAAATTCCTGCATTAACGGTCTTAGCTGGAGGATCAAGAGGTTTTTCTATGATACGAACGACCTTGTCGCCTTCTGTGACGATCACACCGAATTCCGATGGATTCTCAACTGCCTTTACACTTATAACAGCAGCTTCATTGTGCTTTATGAGCTTTTCAAGATGTAATGGATCCACAAGCATGTCACCATTAAGCTGAACAAAACGCCCGTTCACATATTGCCTGGCACAACCTATTGCGTGAGCAGTACCAAGCTGTTTTTCCTGTGTGACATAATCAATGTGTACACCCCACTTGTTCCCATCCCCGAAATATGCCCTGATGGTCTCTTCCTTGTAGCCTGTTACCATCACAAACTGCTTTATACCTGCCTGTATACAGGCCTGTACTACATGTTCGAGCATAGGCTTGTTGGCCAAAGGCAGCATAACCTTTGGCCGTGCAACGGTAAGAGGACGCATTCTTGTGCCTTCACCAGCTGCAAGTATCACTGCCTTCATCAAAGATTCTCCTTTACTATCTTCTCGGCCATTGAATAGAGATTATCGACATTTTCACGAGACTCAGCGGTTATCCTTATCTTCGGTTCTGTGCCTGATGGTCTGATAAGTACCCATCCGTCCTTCATTTCCACACGCACGCCATCAATATCTGTAACCTTACCCATTTGCTTCATTTTTGCAGCAATGACCTTCATGACCCTTTCCTTTTCCATGTTGTCACATGGAAGAGTACCCCTCTTAGTTGGATATTTGGGAAGTACCGCACGCATCTTTGCAAGTGAGGTTTCCTGTACCATTTCTACAAGAAGCGCAGCTGCAAGGATACCATCGGGGCAATATGACACTCTTGGGAAGATCCAGCTTCCCGAAGGTTCTCCACCAAACTCTGCACCTACTTTCTTGAGTTCCTCCGCCACGTAGACATCACCTACACGCGTATAAACAACTTCTGAAAGGGGTAAGGAATCAGCTACCATCATGGAAGTGTCTACAGGCACCACAAGCTTTCCTGAATCTTTGCATTCACGCAATGCAAAGATAGCAAGCATTTCATCTCCTGAA
>MVQW01000052.1 GCA_002067265.1 Methanomethylovorans sp. PtaU1.Bin073
GCAGCCAAGAAGGGTACAGACAACAAGGTAAAGGCAACTCTGGGTGTTGTCAAGGATATCGCCACAGAGTCCACTTTGTATGGTCTTGAGAACTACGAGAAATACCCAACTGCACTTGAGGACCACTTCGGAGGTTCCCAGAGGGCAACTGTACTCTCCGCAGCAGCAGGTGCCGCAACATCTATCGCAACCGGTAACGGAAACGCTGGTCTGTCCGGATGGTACCTCTCTATGTACCTGCACAAGGAAGCACACGGCCGTCTCGGTTTCTTCGGTTTCGACCTGCAGGACCAGTGTGGTGCAACCAACGTGTTGTCCTACCAGTCCGACGAGGGTCTGCCTGTTGAACTGCGTGGACCAAACTACCCCAACTACGCCATGAACGTAGGTCACCAGGGTGGATACGCTGCAATAGCATCTGCAGCACACGCAGGCCGCGGCGACGCATATGCAGTGAACCCACTCATCAAGGTCTGTTTCGCAGACAGCCTCCTGCCATTTGACTTCACTTCCCCAAGGAAGGAATTCGGTAGGGGCGCACTGCGCGAGTTCATGCCTGCCGGTGAGAGATCACTCATCATCCCAGCAAAGTAAATTGAAAAATAAAATACAGGTAGGCTTTATGCCTACTTCTTTCTCTTTTTTGACTGAACAGTCATTTTATAGCAGTTATAACCAACTGTTATATAGGATGTGATCTTTTTTCCTTAGTAGATTTAGGCTTATTGTGCCTGTTTTTAAGGAGAATTATCTATGCAATATAGTTTGGGAATAGACGCAGGTGGAACCTTCACAGATGCTGTCCTCATCCGTGATACTGATGGAGTAATAGTGCAGAAGACCAAGGTACTTACCACATATCCAGACCCATTGGGAGGGATCAGCAAAGCTATCGATGAGCTGGACCCCGAATATATCCGAAATGTTAAACTGGTATCTGTTTCCACCACACTTTCCACCAATACTATTCTTGAGGATACTGGATTCCCTGTGGCAGCGATCCTTGTGGGAGACTATGCAATCCCACAAGAAGGATTTCCCACTCACAATTACATTATGGTAAGCGGTGGCCATACAAGCAACGGAGAAGAAGCTGCTCCTCTGGATGAGGAAAAGGTAAAGCAGTTTGCCATGGAAGTAAAGGACAAAGTAGCTGCTTTTGCAGTATCTGCTTTCTTCAGTAACCGCAATTCGGAACATGAGCTGAGAGTAAAACATATAATTACAGAACTAACAGGACTGCCTGTGGTATGTGGTCACGAATTGTCTCAGGAAGTTGGAGCTTATGACCGTGCAATTACAGCATATCTGAATGCTCAGTTGCTGCCTATCACACACAACTTCATTCAATCTATTCTCAAGGACATCCGTGGGCGTGGCATTGACGCAAGCCTGCTCATGCTCAAATGTGATGGGTCCGTAATAGGCATGGAAGAAGCTCTGGAAAGACCAATAGAATCGATTTTCTCCGGTCCTGCAGCAAGTCTTGTGGGTGCTTCCTATCTTGCAAAACTAGACACCTGTGCCATGATAGATGTTGGTGGTACAAGTACCGATGTTGCTCTGATCAAAAACGGAGTGCCTGAACTTAGCGAACATGGTGCGATAGTGGGCGGCTGGAAGACCATGGTGAAAGCTGTTCGTATGGAAACTTCAGCCACCGGAGGAGACAGTCATATATGGATCAGTGACCACAAGTTCCATGTTGGACCTCGCAGAGTTATCCCTCTATGCCGTGCAGCACAGCAGTATCCAGCTTTTCTTCAACAGCTTAAAGAAAGCAAGAGTCCATCAAAAAAGATTCTTGATGAAAACGTACAGGCTACCAAATTCTTTGTACGCACCGGCTTTAAACCAATTGGACTTTCAAAAAGTGAAGACGAAATATATGACTACATTCTGCACACGCCTGTGTCCTATGTTGAACTCTTCCAGAAGATGAAAAAACAGCCAAGCACCTATGCAATAGATAATCTAATTAAAAAGCGTCTGATACAACCCATTGGTTTTACTCCAACTGACATGCTCCATGTACTTGGAGAATTGCAGAAATGGAATGGTGAAGCCTCTGTTGTTGGTGCAGAAAAGCTCGCAAAAATATTACAGGTTGATAAGATCGAACTATGCCGACAAATTAAACAAAAAGTCGCAAAGAATATGGCTGTTGATCTGATATCTTATCTTATTGAAGGTATACCTGCTGATATTGTAGATAGGATATTATCCGGAGAGAATTTCACAAAGTTTAAAGTAGAAACACCTGTTGTCCTTTTAGGCGGACCTGTCTGGGCATTCAAGGAAGAGATGGAAAAACTCATTGATGCACAGTTCATTGTACCTGAAAATGCGGATGTGGGCAATGCTGCAGGTGCTTTGGTAGGCAAGGGAATAAAGAGAGTGGAGATCCTCATCAAGAAACATTTTGCTCCTATTACAGGTGAAGGAGTTTCAGATGAAGAACTGAAAGAAGCAAAAGAAGTTGTTGAATATTTTGTCTTCGTTCCGGAAGGTAGAAAGGCCTTTGGAGATCATGCTGATGCCATAGCATTCGCAACGGATACCGGCAAAAAAATGGTAATGGACTACATGATAGCAGCGGGCTATTGCAATAACGAGGTTGAGATCGACATCACCAGAAAAGACATGGTGATAACTGAAGGAGAGATGCCTATGGAAACAAAGATCATTGTTGTAGGCGTGGGAACTTCCCGCATAGTGATGGATAAGAACTGCATTCCAGACTATATGCGTAAAAAGGCATTCAGCTTCAGCAAGTCGCTTGATGGATCATACTCCGGAAAATGATCATTCATCAAGCATTTCTATTTTTGCTCCAATGGATTTCATATCTTCAAAGAAGTTAGGGTATGAGATAGATACGGATTCTGCGGTATCTATAGTGGTGTTTCCAGCTACCATTCCTGCTAAGGTCAATGACATTACTATCCTGTGATCGTGCCATCCGTGCACATCTGCTCCTGTAAGCTTGCCACCGGTGATGGTAAGACTATCAGGCTCTTCTTTGACCAAAATACCCATTTTTGAAAGCTCAACTGCCATAGCATGCAGCCTATCCGTTTCCTTGTAACGCACATGTTTAGCATTGCCGATAACGGTCACCCCATCAGCAACAGCAGCCAACACTGCCACAGTTGGCACGAGATCCGGAGTTGCTCCAGCATCGAATGTTATTCCCTTTAAAGTTTTGCCAATAACGGTCACAACGCCTTTTTCTGTATCCCATTGCACATCAGCTCCCATCAGTCTGAGCACATTGATGATCTCAGAATCCCCCTGTTTTGATGG
>MVQW01000053.1 GCA_002067265.1 Methanomethylovorans sp. PtaU1.Bin073
CAAGCATGAATTCACGTGTGCTCATGTCAATCTCCTGCTACCTCTAACAGGACAATTATTGATAAATATATCTAAAAGTGGTTAGAGATAACTTGGAAACACGAAGTGACTGCAGAATAATTACAAACATGTTTCAAAACTTAGTTTGTTGTAGGTTCATTAAATATTGACTGAAAAAAAATCATCATACATCAAACTTTCATTACTTGTCCATTGGGACAAAAAGAGGAATAGCAGCAGTTTTGAAACGAGCTTTACATGTGGGAAATGATTGATTAAAATCCGAAAGTATATATGAGGCTGAATCGAATAAAAAAATATGGATACAAAGGTTGATTTTCTAAAAAGAAAAATTGAAGAAATGGAAAAACAAGTAGTGTTTGATAAAAATACTACCGTTGGAGAAATCGCTAGAAACTCATTTCAGGAAAATTGGGCAAGTAATCACGTTGAAGCCATAATAAATACTGTGTTGGCAATGAGACAAAAATGGGAAGAGACAGGAGAGCCACGTTTTGAAGAATACCAGAGAAAGTTTAAACACATTGATACTCTGTACAAATTAGATCATTTCATAAAAGATAAATCAGAAGCCGATTTTTGTAAAGAAGTTTTTGGACTAAATATAACTAAAGGCAATTATTGGCGATATAATATGCTATGTGACATGGTTAACGCATTTATTGAATATCAGAACAAAAAGGAATTAAGTTCTGATAAAGATGCAATGATGGATTGGGCAAGGAACTGTAATTTATCTAAACTCGAAAATGATCCCATTGGTAGGCTCAATAATGTGGGAATTGCAACTGTCCAAAATCTAAGGATATGCTTAGGAATTGATACAGTAAAACCTGATGTGCATATAATTAGTGCTTTAAAGGAAATAGGATTAGGAAATGAAGTTGAAATCTGTGAGCTTATTTCTGAACTGACTGGACACAAGTGTATAGAGCTTGATCAAATATTCTGGAATTGGGGAATTAATTCCAAAAAAAACTAAATTGGGTTATGGAATATTATATTCAGAATAATAGGCATACGTGCCATAAATATTCTACATTTTGCGATTAATGATTTATGATCTAATTAGTACTCAAACCTTTATTCAATTATCGATAAGTATAAGGCTTAAGAACTAATTGCAATATCACATAGTTTATAGTCTAAATATAATGATACACCCCTTCTTTGGAAATAAGCTTAGGTGGTTCGAGTTATGGTTACAGACATAGAAGCAAAGGTAAGCAAAGCAAAAAAAGCGTCGATTACACTTGCAAGTGTGGGTACTGATCTAAAGAACCATGCACTTGAAGAAATGGCAAAAGCACTGGATGCAAACAGGCAAATCATACTTTCAGCTAATAAAAGGGACCTGGAAGCTGCTGAGAAAGCCCAAAGAAAGGGTGAGCTGTCACAGGCAATGGTAGACAGGCTTAAGGTCAACAATAGTAAGATAGATGGAATGATAGCCGGCATCAGAGATGTAATAAAGCTCGAAGACCCCGTTGGAAAAACAATGAGCGCCTTGGAGCTGGATAATGGTTTAGAGCTATATCAAGTAAGCTGCCCAATAGGATTGATAGGCGTGATATTTGAAGCCAGACCGGATGTTGTTCCCCAGATCATGGCACTTAGTCTAAAAAGCGGTAATTCCACTATATTCAAAGGTGGAAGCGAGGCGCTTAACTCAAACAAAGCCATATTCAACATTTTAGTAGAAGCCATAGAGAATGTTGAAGGGATGCCAAAGGGAGCATTCCAGCTCATGGAGACAAGGGAAGAAGTAATGGATATTCTTGCAATGGATGAATATATTGACTTGCTTATTCCAAGGGGATCCAATGCTTTTGTGAAATTCATCCAGGATAATACAAAGATATCAGTATTAGGTCATGCAGATGGCATTTGTCATGTGTACGTCGATGATGAAGCAGATCTTGCAAAAGCCTACACGATCTGTTTTGATTCAAAAGTTCAATACGCTGCAGTCTGCAATGCAATGGAAACATTACTTGTGAATGAAAAAATCGCAGAGAGATTCCTGCCAAAAATGGCTCAAATGCTTGATGGTGCAAGTGTGGAGTTACGCTGCGATAAAGCATCCTTTGCCATATTGGAACACATAGACTTCATTAAGAAGCTGGTACATGCTGTGGAAGAAGATTGGACTACAGAATACAATGACTTAGTTTTGTCCATAAAAATTGTGAATTCCATAGACGAGGCCATTGAGCATATCAATACATACGGTTCACATCACACTGACGCTATAGTTACTGAAAATCAAAAGAAGAGGAAAAAGTTTGCAGAATTAGTTGACTCATCAAGTGTCATGATCAACGCATCTACAAGATTTGCAGATGGTTTCAGATATGGAAAAGGAGCTGAAGTGGGCATAAGCACTAACAAGATCCATGCCAGAGGACCTGTGGGCATGGAAGGGCTTATGATATACAAATATGTGCTCATAGGAAAAGGCGACAAAGTTGCAGATTATGTAGGGCCATCAGCAAAGAACTTCACACATAAAAAGCTTGATAAACTGCTTTCAGATGTGATACAAGATAAGTAAAATAAAGCAGAGGCAATGTTCTTGAGCACTAGAAAAGAGCTTTTAGGCGATATAAACAAGATAGTCGTGAAAATAGGTACCACATCCATAAATCAGGATGAAGGTAAACTCAGCCCTACTTTTTTGGACTCCATAGCTTCACAGGTTTCTACACTGCATAATACTGGCAAGAAAGTGGTAATTGTAAGCTCAGGCTCTATTGGACTGGGAGTAGATGTCCTAGATCTCGATTCAAGGCCAAGAGAAATTCCCGTAAGACAAGCTGCTGCTGCAGTTGGCCAGAGTATGCTCATGCAAGAATGGAGTAAAGCATTCAATAAATATGGACTTAAAGTCGCCCAATTGCTCCTTACATATGAATCGTTTTCTAACCGCCTCACATACCTGAACCTAAGGAACAGCATGCACACGCTTCTTAGCTATGGCGTTATTCCCATCATCAATGAAAATGATCCCATATGCGTGCATGAAATTGAAGCTACTTTTGGCGACAACGACAAGCTCTCTGCTATGGTTGCCAGCAAGACAGAAGCTGACATGTTAATAATACTTTCCGATATTGATGGACTCTATGATAAGAACCCACATACTAACCATGGTGCCAAGTTACTTCATCTCGTAGAAGAGATAACACCCCGGGTAGAAAGCTATGGAGGAAAGCCTACAAGCCTTAAAGGTGTGGGCGGAATGAGAACCAAAATAACAGCTGCAAAGATATGCAGTCTTGCTGGTTGTCATACAATAATAGCCAGCAGCAAAGAAAAAAATATACTTCTCAGATTGCTTGATGGAGAAGAATTGGGTACGCTGTTTTTGGCGAACAAAGAATTCCCAAAGAACCGGATACGCTGGATATTGTTATCAAAAGCCTGTGGTTCTGTGGAAGTTGATGAAGGCGCAAAAGAAGCTATTAAAAACAGCATGAGTCTCTTGCCTTCCGGAATAACCAATGTCAACGGCGATTTTAGAAGAGGGGACATCATCGAAATAAAATCCAATGGAGAAGTCTTTGCAAAAGGCATTACTGATTACTCATCAAGTGAGCTGTCAAAGATCAAGGGTCAGCAGACTAACCAGATAGCCGATATCCTTGGGTATAAGAATTACAACCATGTGATCAAAAAAGAGAATATAGGATTGGTCTAAACACCGTTTTTAAACCATTTTGATTGCATAAAGAGAATATAGGCAGCTCCATAGGATACAAAGTGGCTTTTATGGAAAACGATATGCTAAAAGAATTAAAAGAAGCCGTTCTTGAAAGGATAAGCCCGAAACCCGACGAAAGAGCTTACCTGAAAGAGACAGCAGAACTGCTTGTAAAAAAGGTAGGGCTCATAGCCTGCTCAATGGGTTTGAAAGACGTATCCGCAAACCTTGTGGGTTCAGCTGCCAGAAATACCTGGATATCAGGTACACATGACCTGGACATTTTTATTATGTTTCCAGAAGATGCCAGCCGTGAAGAACTT
>MVQW01000054.1 GCA_002067265.1 Methanomethylovorans sp. PtaU1.Bin073
TGCACACCAATAGAAACTTTCTTACGGTTACGCCCGATAGCCCAGTGAAGGTCTTCCTGCAGGTCCATAAGAGATTTTATAGAGGAGGAACTGAACTTCATTCCTCTTACTACGGCACACCCCAATACAGGTCTGACTTTATCTATCTCAGCATCTTTGTAAATCTCAACACTATAAGGTTTTACCTCGTATTCACAAAGTCCCTTTTCGATTCCAAGGAAACCACGCATGGCTCTTGCGGCACCCTCTACACTATAAAGATCAGGGCGGCTGGGGAAAAACTCGATGTCAACATGGTCATCTTCTACACGTTCGACATCCGCACCAATCATTGGAATGCGACTCACAATGGTTTTCCTATCGGCACCTGTAAGCTTTTCAAGGTCATTATAATCTAGGGTGATCACTGGCATGGAATGTTAGCCTCTTGTATATTGAAAGACTGAATGCTACCTGAACATGAACCATCTGAGATTTAATATTTTTGTTCAGCACATGCCAGAGATACTTTACAGCATAATTGACACAAGAACTGTGAGCTTACCCAAGTTGCTGCCAAAAAAGACCACGCTAAACCATATAATAGGTTCTACTGCTGCGAGCAAATAGCAGGCATAGTTGTTCATTGCACTTTTTACCTTTTTAATGTAGCCAAATGCATAGAACATAACAGGCACAAAGCTGAGAGAAATTAGCGGAAGAATGTGGAAATATACTGCAAAAGTCAATAGTGCAATAGATGCAATGTTAAGGCATTTCAATAATCCGAATTCTTTATGACTGCCCAATACTACGGGAATTGTTAGAAGGCCGTTCTTCCTGTCGCCTTCTACATCTCTAACATCAAATAATATTTGTATGGCGACCATCCTGGTAAATACAAATCCTGCCATGATCAAAGCTGCTGCTGTGATAGGAATGGAGTAGTAGAAGAAAAAGAAAAGCACAAGTAAAGCCCATACCGCAGAAACAAAAAAGTTTTTGAATGCTATTATCTTTTTTGTGAGTTTCTTGAAATAGGAGCTGTACAGAAGGCCAAGAACAAGAACAACAAATCCCAGAAGCATTGTTATAAGGTTACTGAATTGCATGAAAAGCATTGTTAGGACAGCGAATGAACCTGCAACAACAAAATATGCCTTTTTGTTGCCTGAAAGATAGCTCGCTCTTGCGGAATTAGTCATCAAGTCATCAGTTGCACCCTGAGTATAGTCATAAAGATAGATAGGATAGAATATTAAATAAGTTACAAGCAGAAGGTCTAATCCGACTGGCAGTCCAAATAACAGAGAACACATGGCTACCACGCAAGTAGCACCTAAAGCAAAAAGATGACCTCCAAAAATAAACTCCTTCCATAAGGACATAATCATTTTTTCTATATCGATACTAATGTTATTGTAATTTGACACATACTTGAACATGGAAACCATGACTTAGACAGAAAACGGACATGTTTGTAAGTATTATGAACATAAAATTATAATTTAGACCAAAAAATATGTTCGGAAAATCGATTTCTTGTTCAAAATAAAAAGTAAGTTCATAAAAAGAGTTCTGAATAAATCAGGGATAGCAAACGAATATTCAGAAAACGACATCAGTAAGCAGTCAAAATTAAAACAATTTTTTCATAAGTAATGCAAATCAATTTTGCGTGAACACGAGAATAGTAGTACTGTTATTAGAAAAGATGGCTTTTTACATGCTTTTTTGTCCAAATAAATAAGACAAAATAAATTACTATTTATAAAACACTAACTAGAGCCAGCCATGCTGAAAATACAAAAAAAGTTAATGTACATATACATAAATAATATGTTATAAATATTATATTAATAGTTAAAAATATGTTCACAAATATAGCACATTAAAAATTAAACATCGATATATGTATTTGAGATGCATCTCAAAGAAGAACAATGAATCATCTTTAAAAGTACAATAATTAATTTGATCTATGCTAAACTAATGTAATTTGACAAAAGATATTAAAAAACAAAAAGAATAAAGAACAAATAGAGTAAAAAAGTAAATTCATTGATAAATGGGCAGTGAGATATGAACAGTAGTACCTACTTGTTCTTCACTCTCGATCCATATCTGACCATCATGAGCATCAATAATGGTCTTACAAATATAAAGACCAAGACCTGTTCCACCATATCTTCTTGTCATTGAGCCATCAATCTGATAGAATTTATTGAATATCTCACCAAGTTTTGCCTGGGGCATACCTATACCCGTATCTCGGACTTGCATGTGAAGATGATCTTCATCTCTTATAACATCGATAAAAACGCTTCCGCCTGCAGCCGTGAATTTAATAGAGTTCTCAATTATGTGTAAAAACACCTGAGGCATATAATCCTGATCAGCCCTTATCAGAGGCTCGCATGGAGAAACATTACATTCAATCTTAATTCGAGACTGTTTTATCTGCAAATCCAATGAATACAATGCCTGATCTATTAGTTCCTTGAGGCTAACAGGATCAAATTTGTATTTTGCTTTGCCTGCGTTCACAATGTTGAGGAAAAGCAAGGAGTCTATAAGCCTTTTAAGGCGCGAAGAATTACGCACAATTGCACCCATGGCCTTTTTCTGCTTCTCATTAAGAGAGCCCAATACACCTTCATCAAGAAGTTCACTATAACCTTTGATGCTGATAAGTGGAGTCTTAAGTTCATGGCTCAGGTTTGAAAGGAATTCATCCTTCAACTTATCCATGGATTTTAATTCTTCGTAGGCTTTTGCAAGCTCCACCTCTTTCTTCTTACGTTCAGTTATGTCTTCTCCCGAACTGATAGTTCCCATGATACGACCAGCATCATCCTTTAACACAACATCATGCCAAAGAATCAGCCTTTCTTCCCCAGTCCGCGTCTGTACATAATTTTCCATGAAAGGAGGCGGTGTCATTTCACCAGCAAGGACTTTAATATAATTCTCTTTTGTTATGTTACGTACCCGATCAGGAAGAAAAGTATCAAACCAGTTCTTACCAAGAACCTCATCTTCACTGTACCCAAGAACTTCACAGGCTTTCCTGTTGACCAGCACTATATTCATATCAGTGTTAACTACGCCTATTAAAGAACCTGCCACGTCAAGATACTGATGAGCTTTGTTCCTTTCTTTAATTACAAGTTCTTCTGTCTGCTTAAGATTTGAGATATCATAGACTATAGCGTGTATAGAAGCATATTTTTCATATTTGCAAATATTGTGATGGAGATTGATGTTGACCCATTTCACATGGCCATCTCTGCGCACTATGCGGTAGCTATGCTCAGCGGAATAACCAGGAATAAGAATAGCTTTTTCGGCATGGCGAACGAAAGAAGAGAGGTCATCCGGATGCAATATGTGTGCCCAGTTAACCCCCCCGGAAAGAAAATCTTCACTTTCATAGCCAGTTATGCCCTGAATGGCACCTGAAATAAAACGTATGTTATAAAATTGATCAGCCTGAAAAAAAATACCTTTAAAATTTTGCACAAAACAAGTATACTTCTCTTCCATCCTGCGAACTTGCTCATCCAAACATCTTGAGTTAGAAGCATCTTCAAGAATAAGAAGCAAGTTTTCGATCCCTTCTTCTGTTGCTTTTAGAGTATAAACCTTCCACAGATACGTATATTCTCCATTAGCCGTGATAATAGGACAGCAGAAATCCATGTGAGAAGAAAAAGAGTCTGATAAAAAAGAATAGCATTTTTCTTTTGCAGCAACTCGCGTATCTTCTGGAACAAATGTTTCAAACCAATCTGTACCCTTGACCTCAGAGCCCGTATAAGATAAGTTTGCAGCAATACTTGAACTCGTGTACTTAACATACATGTTTTTATCGAGAATGATCACCATAGCACCTGTTGTTTCAAAACAAAAATCTGCTATTGATGATTCACCATTTTCAAGATCTTGAGCAAATCTGCGTAGCATATCTGGATTTAAAGAAGCCTGTGCATATTTTGCACATTTTGGATCAAAACTCTTGTTTACAGCGATCATGTTAACAACAAAATACCTTTGAAGATGGATGTAATAAACAATTAAATGTATAATCATATCTTATATATATCTTTCTGCATAGATTTTGCCTC
>MVQW01000055.1 GCA_002067265.1 Methanomethylovorans sp. PtaU1.Bin073
GTTGCAATGATAGGCCTTGGCGAGGCAGAAGGAGAGATGAAAGCTGTCGAAGCCGTTCAGAAGGCATTGAGAAGTCCACTGCTCGACGTAGACATATCCGGTGCTACATCAGCTCTTGTGAACGTAGTGGGCGGACCTGATATGACCATTGCAGAAGCGGAAAGCGTTGTCCAAGAGGTATATAGCCGTATAGACCCCGATGCAAGGATCATTTGGGGTGCCCAGGTAGACGAAGAGTTGGAAAATACCGTGAGGGTAATGCTTGTTGTCACTGGTGTAAAATCGCCTCAGATCTACGGTCATGGCGGCGCCAGAAATATTACACGCAAGTATGGAATTGATTTTGTAAAATGAATACGGTTTAGGTAGGCAGCCAGAGTCTGCCTACCTAAATGATCGAAAAGTATTTTAGAGAAGAAGTGATAGATAGTCGGTACTATTTTATAGCATGATTAAAATCTGACTACTCATTATTAGATAAATGCGTCCAGACATTGGATTAGAGAACATAAGGCTTAATCGGTTGTGAAGATATTGGCAGGGAATAATATAGATTCAAGCAAGTTAAATGCCACAGTGGACTCTGTGGGTTCTATTTTAAGGGCGCACCTTAGGGTTCTAAAACTAACAAAAAAGCCCTCAAGAGAAGAATTTTTGACCATTGCTAAAGTAGCCGGTCTTGGAATCCTTGCCATTGGTGTGATGGGATTCCTTATCTATGTCGCAATGGTAGAAATACCAAAGTGGGTGTGAATTAATGGCTGAAGCTTCTGCTGTATTCGTGGTGAAAACAACTGCTAATCAGGAACGGTCCGTAGCAAACATGATCGCAATGGTGGCAAGGAAAGAGCACTTAGATATTCGTGCCATCCTGGCGCCAGACGAACTGAAAGGATACGTATTAGTAGAAAGCACGTCACCCGGTATAGTTGAACAGGTAATCCAAACAGTTCCGCATGCACGTGCGGTGATCAAGGGACAATCTAGCATTGAAGAGATATCTCATTTCCTTACACCAAAACCCACAGTGACTGGTATAACAGAAGGCGCAATAATAGAGATTACTTCCGGACCCTTTAAAGGAGAAAGGGCACGTGTCAAGCGGGTCGATGAAGGACATGAGGAGATCACAGTTGAACTGTTTGATGCTGTAGTACCGATACCTATAACTATACGTGGTGACACTGTAAGGGTCCTCAGGAAAGAGGAAGAGTCCTGAACATATTAAATTTATAATATAATAGATGTAACTGGTGATACTCACATGGCAAATGTTGTAGAAGCACTGGTCTCTGGAGGAAAAGCCAATCCCGGACCGCCTCTTGGTCCGGCCCTTGGACCTCTCGGGATCAATATAAAAGCGGTTATCGACAAGATCAACGAAAAGACAAAAGACTATAATGGCATGCAGGTACCTGTCAAAGTGATAGTTGCCGATGACAAGAGTTTTGAGATAGAAGTAGGTACACCACCAACAGCTGCGTTGATCAAGAAAGAACTGGGTATCGAAAAAGGATCAGGAGAACCAAAGACAACTAAAGTTGGAGATCTGAAGATAGACCAGGCTATGAAGATAGCACGCATGAAGAGGGACGTAATGCTGGCATATTCCATGAAAGCTGCAGTAAAGGAAGTGCTGGGCGTATGCGTAACTCTGGGTGTTACTGCAGAAGGAATGGACCCAAGAGAATGCCAAAAAGCCATCGACGACGGAAAGTACGATGATGTGCTTGCTGCAGAAGCTTGATCCAAACCACATAACCGATAGATATAAGAACTATGCTCCACGATGGGGCAATGTTATAGTAATGGACTGAGGCAATCCTTGGTCCTTTAATCAACCGTAGTAGGCCGAAGTGGCCGAAGGACGGCAGTTCAGCACTACGGGAGGAACAGAATGGTAAATAAAGCAACAGTAGAAGCTGTTAATAAATTATTAGAGGAATCGCCGCAACGCAAGTTTATGGAAAGCGTTGATCTGGCTATCAACCTAAAACACCTCGATATGAGTCAGCCTAAGAACCGTGTTGACGAAGAAATAATACTTCCACATGGTCTTGGAAAGGACTTGAAAGTTGCTGTTTTCGCAAAAGGTGAGGTTGGTCTCCAGGCAAAAGAGGCCGGTGCTACATACATCTTCACTGAGGAAGATATCAATGCAATGAAAGAGGACAAGGCACGCGCAAGGGCCGTTGCCAACGAATGTGACTTTTTCATAGCCGAAGTGCAGTACATGCCACTCATTGGTAAGAGCCTCGGTGTAGTTTTAGGTCCCAGGGGAAAGATGCCAATACCACTCCAACCTGGCAAGAACGTAGCCGATGTAATCAACTCCTCAAAGAATTCCGTGCGTATAAGGTCAAAGGATAAACTGACCTTCCACGTAGCAGTTGGGCGCAGGGACATGGAAGTTGAGAAGCTTGCCGATAACATAGAAACGGTGATCTCCAGACTAGAACAGTCCCTTGAAAAAGGTAGTCAGAACATCAGGTCGATCCATTTGACGACCACAATGGGCAAGTCCGTGAAGGTGATGTAATTATGGAGATGGAACATCACTCATCACACATACCAAAATGGAAGGCTAAGGAAGTCGAGGAGATTAAAGAGCTCATCAAATCCTACCACCTATTTGGTATAGCAGGAATTGAAGGCATTCCTGCAAAGCAGCTCCAGAAAATGAGGAGAGACCTCCAGGGAACTGCACATATCAAAGTGGCCAGAAATACCCTTATAAGAAGGGCACTTGAGGAAATGGGCCAGGATGTAAAGGATATGAGCGAATATATTGATGTCCAGTCGGCATTAGTATTTTCAAATCAGAATCCTTTTAAGCTGTATAAGCTTCTCGAAAAGAGCAAGACACCTTCACCAATCAGATCAGGTGCAATAGCCCCTAAGGATATTGTTGTGGAAGCAAGGCCAACAAGCTTCCCACCAGGACCTATACTGGGTGACCTGCAGCGTGCAGGCATACCAGCAGCTATTGATGGAGGCAAGGTCGTTGTAAAAGAAACAAAGACCGTACTGAAAGAGGGAGAAAAAGTCCCACAATTGCTCGCAGCCATGCTGAACAGGCTTGAGATCTATCCAATAGTAGTAGGATTGGACTTGAGAGCAGTTCTGGAAGAAGGATCCATTTTCCGTCCAGACGTACTGGCTGTGGATGAGACACAGTACTTCAACGACATAGCTCTGGCCGCAAAGCAGGCATTCAACTTGTCAGTATACGCAGCATATACAACTGCAGACAACATAACCACGCTTATCGCAAAAGCTTCAACAGAATCCAAGAACCTCGGTACCAATGCCGCTGTGTTCGAACCGGAACTGATGGGCGCATTGATGGGCAAGGCTCAGTCACAGATGCTGGCCGTAGCTGCTGCAGCTTCAACTAAGAACGAAGAAGCAGTAGATGATGAGCTTAAGCAGGCCCTCGGTGCCGCAGCTGCAGCAGCAGTAAGCACAACCACCGAAACACAGGGCAATGAAGCCGCCGAGGCAAAGGAAGAGAAGGAAGAAGAGAGTTCAGAAGAGGACGGTATGGCCGGTCTTGGAGCACTCTTTGGATAAGACAGACATATAACTTACATTGATAAAAGGTGATTTCACATGGAATATATATACGCAGCACTTTTACTGCACAAAGCAGGTAAAGAGATTACAGAAGATGCAATAACTGCCGTTCTTCAGGCAGCTGGTACCGCAGTCAACGAATCACGTGTAAAGGCACTCATTGCAGCCCTTGAAGGCGTAGACATCGAGGAAGCAATGGCAACTGCAGCAGTTGCAGCAGCTCCAGCAGCAGCAGCAGCTCCAGCAGCAGCAGCTCCAGCCGCTGAGGCAGCAAAGGAAGAAGAGTCCAAGGAAGAAGCAGAAGAGAGCGGAATGGCCGGTCTCGGTGCACTCTTTGGATAAACATCTCAAACAACTTACATATATCTACATGCCCGTGTTCTGCGGGCACATTTTCTTTTTTAAAATTACAACTTACATTGCAGCTTTTGCTATACTCTAGAACAGAATATTTAAACTAGCAACCAATATAGATACTGAATCATGTCCAGATCACCCTTTATGGCAGCAAAAGCATTCTGGCAAACCAGAGTACGGAAGAGACCTCTTGTACTTTCCCACGCCATCAACTCCCGCTGCAACATGAAATGCGATTTCTGTGAATACTGGAAACAGAATGGACCCGAAATGAAACTTCAGGAAATAATCAGACTACTGGATGAGGCAAAAGACTTCGGGATAATGATATATAACGCATGGACCGCTGAACCCTTGCTGAGAGAGGACCTTCCACAGATACTCCAACACGCCAGAGAAATAGGAATAACAACTTTTCTTATAACCAATGGTATGTTGTTGGAAAAAAGAGCTGAAGACCTTAAAGACCTGGATTACCTTTCCGTATCTGTTGATGGCATAAACAGCTACAAAGAGATAAGAGG
>MVQW01000056.1 GCA_002067265.1 Methanomethylovorans sp. PtaU1.Bin073
TAAATATTCAGAAATGAAAGTAGAATTGCTGTTGCATATCTACTGATACATTTTTCTTAAATTTTGCGCTGCACTAAGTATAGCATTCATTATTCATAAAGGTTTATATAATAAAATAGATGGAATGATAGAATGTGCGATAACAGATCCTATCTTTTGTTATATTCTATTGTGCGGCAATAATAAACAAAATATATTACTATTTTCTAAGGAAAAGGACATATATATGTGTCTTTTCAAAATTTTTGTGCTAACTAAGTTTATTCAAATGGCCTACAGTTACGCTGTGACCATTTGAAAACTTTCTATAGAGCTTTTCACACTACAAAGCACTTCATTTTTTCATCCATTTGACATATTCAGATCCAACTCCAAATATACCTCCAAATAAGACGGTAAAAACTATTAACCAAATTATTAGTTCAGTTGTTTTGTTCTTTTGTGCGATATATTCTGCATCTATACTATTTTCCTCGGTATCCTCTCTAGAAGAAGCAAAAGTCTTTCCAGCTGTAATAACGAACGGAGAAAATCCTTGAGTTTGAGCCTCAAATATGGCATAATTCATTGTGTTGTTTTCCAAGACAGTGGGCAGCACTTGCCATGCAGTTCCATTATATCTCTGCATTTTTATATCTTCAAGGCTTACCCCCATTTCCTGAATCCATGAATTGTTTACCTGGAACACAATCCTAGGTTCCTTTATGTTATCAGATGTGGCAAAGCCATTTTTACCTACCCAAATGTTAATGTATTTGTACACACTCCCTTCGGGAGTGCTGTTCACAAACTTTGAACTGTTGTTCAGCACTTCAATTGTAGATGCAACTTCTCCTGAGTTCTTGAGGGAATAGAAACTAACGGATTGAATAGGATTACCTTCCTTTGAGAATTCATAGGTTACATTACTATTTATTCTAAGGTATTCACTATCAAGATCTTTCAATACTACATTTTCAAAGTCCTCAACACTACCTGCAGCACCGCCTCCTCCACCACTACTGCTACTCTTTTGACTACTGCTTCCTCCGCTACTTTCTCCTCTACTACTAACGGAAGAAGAGGAAGAAGATGTTGTGAGGATAATATTTACTGCTTCTCCTTTCAATCCATTTTCACTGTATGGGATCAGAGTGTAATTATAAGTTGCAGATCTGTTCAGATCACGATGAGTGTATGTTGATTCAGTTACATTGGCAAGGAATGTACCATTATAGCTTATCTGTACCATTGCAGTATCTTCAGAAGCATCCCACTCTAATGTGATCGAACTTGACTTAACACCCTTTCCATTGACATTTAAAATCTCAGGTAGCTTTAGTGTAGTAGCTGAATCACTTACCTGTGCAGTATTGATATTTCCGGAATTGTCTACTGTTTCGGTACTTATGGTATGTTCTGTTCCATCACTAAGTCCTGTTGCATTATAATAGTTGTTGGAAGTGGTTGTGACGAATATGCCATCTATATAAATTCTCACATAGCTGAAATCGTTATCTACTGGATTTGTCCAGGTCCAATATATCCAACTTGCACCTACACTGGTTTCTTGGATATTCATTACAGATCCCGGAGGTGTTCTGTCTATGATTTTAGTTGTTGCTTGACTGCTTATTGTTGCATGATTGATATTTCCTGCTGTATCCACAGTTTTGACACCTATTGTATACAAAGTGTTTTCAGCAAGGCCTGTTGTATTGTAATAATTATTGGATGTATTTGCAATAAATACTCCATCTATAAAGATCATCACATGACTGAAATCAGCATCTTTTGGGTTTGTCCATCCCCATGTAATCCAAGTTGTTCCAATAGAATTTTGTTTCAGATTAGTAACAGAAGCAGGGAGAGATTGTCTGGCAGCATCAAAAACTACTTCAGCTGCATTAAGGGCTGTGACAGCCTGATTTACTTCTGCTTGTGTTGCCCCTGTGTTATCAACAACTGCCTGTGCTGTTACAATTGCTGTTATAAAAGCATCTATTGCTGTTTGTGGATACTGGCCTACTCCAACTCCAGGCACTGCACTCGTCACTTTTGCGTTGGAAACAGCAATAGCTGTTGTTAATGCACTTTTATCTATAAATGTTATTTTTGCAGCATCGAAAGTCATTTCAGCTGCTTTTAGGTCACTCAGGACCTGATCAACCTGTGTTTGTGTTGCCCCAGCATTACCAACAACTTCCTGTGCTGTTGTAATTGCTGCTCTGAATGTATCTGTTGCTGTTTGTGGATACTGGCCTAGTTCAATTCCAGTAACAGTACTTGCTATTTTAATATTGGCAGAATCAATACCAGCCATCAGATCATTTTTGTTCACTGCAATGACAGTTATCCTTACAGTTTCAGAATCCTGTAAATTATTAGACACTGCAAGGAATGTAACATAATAATCACCTGCACTTCCGGCAGTTGGCGTCCAGCTGAATGTGTGTGTATTTGGATCAAATGTTGCTCCTTCTGGAACATTTACAGCTGAGTATGTTATTATAGCGTTAACGTCATCATCTGTTGCAGAGAGAGGAATAATCAATAGTTCATTTTCCCTTACAGATTGATGATCACCTATTGGTGCAAAATGTGGAATTGCTGAACTAATACCAGTTATCATTAAAAAGAAAACTGGTAATACAATAAATACACAGATTAATCTAGTTAAATTTAGTCTCATTTTAAAACCAACATTATAGGTTAAAAAGAATTTTTGTTATATCTTAATGTTCATATCTGACAATATAGATCACATTAATTTCATATATATCAGAAATGACCAAATCGCAATTCAACCCCTATTTTTCCTTTTATTTTTATGCCATTTTCTTAAAGCAATATATACTTTCCTCCAAAACGTATTATAAATATATTTCAGCCTTAAGTTAAGGAATCAAACTTAAATTTGCCCTATTTTCTTCTATATCATCTATTATTAGCTCAGTTTTAAAAGAAACAAGTGATTATATATGTACCACATACAACATATAAATATAATTATGACTGAAAATCGAAATATAATAACGAATATCGATAGTGATTTCAATTATTATTTTACTGAGCTAATTTCGTGGTCTCCAATAGATTGAATAGTAACACCGCTAGTTACAAATTCGAAACATGTATAACCGAAGGAGAGCAAGGCTGGCTACAGATGACAAAAATCTTGGACAAAATTCAGAAAGACCCAAAAGTATGGTAAAAATACCCTGAATCGCTTTTTTATGGAAGTCGTAGAAATACCATAAATATATAGCGATTATAGTAAGGAGAAATATTATGTTAACCCTTGTATTAGCTATAGATACTGTAAGGGGATTCTGTGATAAAGGAAATATGCAGAATCCTCGAATGAAAAACATCATACCAAATATTGAAGATCTGATGGAAAGGGTTCAGAAAAAACGAGATGGAAATATCATTTTTGTGTGCGATAATCACCAGGAAGATGATCCGGAATTCAAGAGATTTCCAAAACATTGCATAGCAGGCACTGAAGAAGTGGAAGTTGTTCCGCAACTAAGGCGCTTTCTGATGGCAGCTAACAATAACTATGTTCCAAAAAACAAGTTTAATGCCCTTTTAGGCAATCGCTTAAAAGAATCTCTTGCAACAATTAAACCTGACAGGATTATAATAGTCGGAGTGTGTACAGATATTTGCATCCTCTATACGGTTGCTGCCCTAAGGGAACTGGAATACGAAGTTATTGTGCCTAAGGATTGCGTGGAAACATTTGATGCTCCAGATCACAATGCAGAAGATGTCAACAATGCAATGCTAAAACATATGGCCGATATATTGGGAGTGGAAATAGTCCCAACACAGGCAGGAATTGGTATATAAAAGTAATTTGAAACTCCCTATGGAAATAGCCTATCAAAATAGTGCCTGAACGTGGCTGAAACAAAAACAGGCATTAAGGGATTTCAACCACACAATTTGCAATCCCTGGAGAACTTTGTATGCCATCTAATAACTAATGCCCAAAAATAGGGTTTTAGATATTAAAAATTGTTTCAACCACTTACTTTTAGGGAAAATTCTTCATAAAGTTCGTGTTTATAATTTGCATAATCTTCTTTGTCTTTCTCCATTGATTTAATGAACTTAATGATACTCAAATAGGCTTTTGAAGCTTCATAAAATCCAAATTCGTCCGAAAAATTTTGTAATATTTTTAAAGCACTTAATATTTCAGAAGATTCTATAAGAACCACTATCAATTCTCCTTCTAAATCGATTCTACATCACCTATACATCTCTGATTCAATGTCAATAATCTCTAAGTTTATGGAAGGCAAAAGGGATGTTTTTATGCATCCCTTTCATCATTTCCACTTACAGGGTTTGCCTTCACCCTGTATCTTTGACATGACCTCGATGCGTTTGGAGCCTTCCCAGAGTCCGTGCACATTGCAACTTTCTACTGCAATTAGATCTGTAAGCACTGATTTTGTGCCACACTCCCCACAGATATTGACTCCAAAGATATTGCATTGTTCTATCACCTTCATAGCAACAATCTCTTCAGGAATGGTTACCATGAACTCTGCAACAGGATTCGTATCAGATGGTGAAAAATTCACCTCTCCTAATTTTTGTCCGTGCATAGAGAGCTTTATCCATTCGATATAATGAGC
>MVQW01000057.1 GCA_002067265.1 Methanomethylovorans sp. PtaU1.Bin073
TACCTGCATCTTTTCAGTAATGTCCTCACCTGTTGCAGGCTGTACTAGCCTCAGTTTTTCTCCATTGATCAGTCGAATAGGGTCACGTGGAACTCCCAATCCAATATCGCATTCAGGACATACAGTTATAAACTCTACGAAAGATTGCAGATCCTTTGCAATATCACAGGGAACCATCTGTCCATCATATCTGCAGCGTTCAAACCCCAAACATTTGCTTATTCCTAGTATAGGGCGGGGAAATGTATGGATAGCCTGACCTCCTTTTAAAGGCATGAGTGTAAGGTGGTATTTATAGGTGGTGTGGCTTGTATTTTACATTTTGATTACTTCTCAAATATTTAGTTCTCGTATTTTCTAGTTCATGTTTATCATTTTTCGTGTATAAATAGTAAGATTTAACTTGGATCAAAACCTGTATAGGAAGCTCATGAAGACTATATTTGCTGACAGGATGCAGGCAACGCGTAAGTCCTTCATCAGGGAGATTCTGAAAGTTACTCAGCAGCCGGAAATAATATCTTTCGCTGGCGGGCTTCCTAACCCAGGTCTTTTCCCGGTAGAAGAGATTGCTGCAGCTTCTTCAAAAGTTCTGTCAGATGATGGTACAAATATTCTTCAATATAGTACCACCGAAGGATATTTGCCTTTGAGGGAGTTTATCGCACAAAGGTATCTCAAAAAAAGCGGATTAAAGGTAGATCCTGCTGATATTCTGATTACTAACGGCTCACAGCAGAGCATTGACCTTATAGGTAAGGTTTTTTTGAATAAAGGTGACAGGGTCATTATCGAGAAACCAGGATACCTTGGGGCAATCCAGTCATTCTCTATCTTTGAAGCAGAGTTTGAGGCTGTTCCCCTCCTTGAAGATGGTATAGACACAGACTTGCTGGATAAGACATTGAGTGAAAAGAATGCAAAGTTATTCTATACAGTTCCAACTTTCCAGAATCCCTCTGGGATAACTTACTCCGAACAAAAGAGAAAAGACGTTGCAAGGATCCTTAAAAAACATAATGTAATTTGTGTTGAAGACAATGCATACGGAGAACTGAGATTTGCAGGGGAGGACCTGCCGACCATCAGGAACTTCTCTGATAATACGGTCTTAATGGGTTCTTTTTCAAAGATCATTGCTCCAGGGCTTAGAATGGGGTGGATATGTGCCAGAAAGGAAATTATGGAAAAGCTGCTCGTTGCAAAACAGGCTGCTGATCTTCATTCCAATTATCTGTCACAAAGGATTATCCATCAATATCTATTAGACAACGACATTGATAGCCATATTAAAAAGATAAAAGATGCTTACGGAAAGCGCAGGGATCTGATGGTTAACATGATGGCTGAATACTTCCCTGAAGGTGTCATACATACAAAACCAGACGGTGGTATGTTTGTCTGGGTTACACTTCCGGAGTCTGTTTCGTCACTTGATCTCTTTGATCTTGCAATAGAAGAGAACGTTGCATTTGTTCCTGGTAATCCTTTCTATACTGATGATACCAGCGGCAATAGCACATTGAGGCTGAATTTTTCTAATTCAGATGATGAGCAGATCGAAGAAGGAATAAAAAGGATGGGAGTGTGCCTGGAAAAGTTGATGGGGAATACTGTCATGGCAGATTCTCAGAAAGGTTTCTGAGAACCTTTTTTTCTTTAATCTTTTGTTTTCATCTGGTATTGAGTATTTTTAAGCCACCAGACTGTTTAGCACATATTTTTCTGTGTTCTTCTTCGTCTTTTATCAAGCCCTTTATGTCCTGAATAAACTCTTTCCTGTTTATTTCCTCAGGGAACAGATCTTCAATCACCGCACTGTCTGCATTTAATATGTCTACATAAGCATCACGTGCGAGTATTTCGTACTTCATTATTTCATGAAATATTCGCTGCGGAGGCATTCCAATGAAATCAAATATCTTTGCTGGAAGTCCGGGCGGAGCAGTCACAGGTATTGGAATATCTGCAATCAATAACCATTTTTGCAATATGTTCCAATGCCTGTCAGAGTCGTGTGAAAGTTTCTCCAGGGCTTCTATATTATCTCCCATAAGTTGAATGCGTGCTTCCCATGTCCCTAACTGTTCCATCTCAGCTTCAATCCAGTACATACGCTTGAGAAGGGATGTAAGTGCACTCCTGTCCTTGATCACTGCCATTGAATACCTCCATCATCTACAATTAATTATATTATTCATCTTATTTATATTGGTTCTATCCTTTATAGGTCGTCTTTCCCAGTCCAGCAAGTATATATAATATCCGGGTATTACTGGGGGAGCATCCAAAGAATATGAGGGATCTATCATTAGTGCAATTGCTTTGCTAAGTAGTGGATTGGATTCTGTCACATCCCTTGCGATAGCACAGGAAGAGACAGACATAAGACTGGCTTTGATATTTGACTACGGGCAGAAAGCTGCTGCCAGAGAGATAGAGTATTCCCATAAAGTTGCTGAGAAATATGGGATCGAGCATAGGGTTATACCTCTTACGTGGCTCAAGGATATCACTACTACAAGTCTGGTGAGTAAGGAGATGGCTGTTCCTCACATCTCTATGCAGGACATTGCGGATGAGTCAGACCCAGCTATAACACAAGATTCAGCAAAAAAAGTGTGGGTACCCAACCGTAATGGTGTAATGATCAATATTGCTGCAAGTTTTGCCGAAAGCCTCGGATGTAAATATGTTATTGTCGGTTTTAACAGTGAAGAAGCTGTGACCTTCCCTGATAATTCCACTGCATATCTTGATAGTCTTGACAAGTGCCTGGGATATTCTACTCTCAATGGCGTGAAGATGATGGCTCCAGTAGCAGGTCTTGATAAGCAGGGAATCATCCGCAAGGCCCTGGATACAAAGGCTCCTCTTGAGTGGAGCTGGAGCTGTTATCATGGCGGTGAAATCCCATGCGGTGTATGTGAAAGCTGCACTCGCAGAAAGCGTGCTTTCATGCAGGCCGGTATAAAGGACCCACTCTTGGAAAGACTTGGGATTGATCTTTGAAAGGTAGGAAGGAAAAAGGTAGGAGAAGCAAGAACATGAAGTGGATAGTGCTTAAAAAATCCCTTGATTACGATGGAAGTCAGATCTCCTCTCTATGGGGATATATGGAAGCTGACCTGCAGGAGGATTCCATTATTGCTTTCCGCGGCTCTTGTGATGTGCAGATCCGTCATATGATCGATCTGGAAGACAGAAAGGAAGGGGATACAATTTATTCCACCGATATGCTTCATTTCATTATCGAGCATTTTGACTCCACGGACCTCAAACTCATCTATGCCAGACAACGTCTCTTTACCGCAATGGTGGCTGAAACCCTCTTGCAGAGAGGGATAAAGACCACAAGGGTCGGAGATGATCTTTTTGTACAGGGCAAGAAGCTCAGCATTTCCATTGCCAGCACCTCTGCTGTATCCCAGAAAATACACTTCGGTATGAATGTGGAGCATGATGTTTATGGTTGTCTCAGTGACCAGGGAGTTCCTGAAAGTGATCTGTTCTCTCTGATGGAAGAAATAGCCAGCAGGTATGTGGAAGAGATTCATGACATAGAAAAGGACCTGCGTAAATCAAGGCCATTAGGTGTGATGTGATGGAAGCACCAATCACTGAGATATTCTGTTCCGTGCAGGGTGAAGGACCATACGTAGGTAACAGGCAGGTATTCCTGAGATTTGCCGGCTGCAATCTAAATTGTTCTTACTGTGATACTGATGTGAGAATAGCCGAAGCCTGCAAATATGAGGTGGACTCAGGTTCTGGTATATTCCAGTATGTTAAAAACCCTCTGAACTGTGATAAGGTCGCAGAGATCGTGGCTCCGTTTATGAATGTCCATTCTCTTTCTCTCACAGGGGGAGAGCCGTTATTGTATGCGGACTTCATTAAAGAATTAGATTTAGGTTTCCCCTTATACCTGGAATCTAACATGACATTGCCGGATATGGCAAGAAAAGTAAAGGATTGCATCTCTTTTGTCTCAGGTGATGTGAAGCTTACGGACGAGTTCCAGGGTGAAGAGCTGGAGTCTCATGTTGAGAGGACTATCGAAACCTTCAGGATACTCAGAAAGACTGAGAACAGGGACTGTTTCTGTAAGATCGTAATGACAAAGGATGTCCTTCCGACTGATGTTCTCGATGTGGCAGGATCCATAAGCAACTACATATCCTGTCTTGTCCTGCAGCCGGTAACTCAAAACGATCTAAGGCCAGATGTAAGGACTTTGCTTGAATTACAAAATGAACTGCTTGGTGATATTGATACTTTGATAATCCCACAGACCCACAGGATGTGGGGGTGTTTATAATGAAGATGAAACTTGGAATAATAGATCATATAGACAGTGCTCATTACTTACCCCAGCACAAAACATGCGGAATCGTGCACGGCCATACGTACAAGGTCGAGATCGTCATAGAAGGAGAAAAAAGCGAGAATGGCATGGTGATGGATTTCTATGATATAAAAAGGATCGTCAAGGAAGTGCTCAAGGAATATGACCACAGGTTGCTTAACGATATACTTGAGTTCCCAAGTGTGGAGAACCTGTGTGAACATATGCACCGAAACCTTAGTTCCAAACTGAACTTCCCGCTATCCGTAAAGGTGTGGGAAGGAGAAGGCAAGTGGTGTGAAGTCTGCTGATAATGAAGAAATCCCAAAAGATAAATAACATAAGGATAT
>MVQW01000058.1 GCA_002067265.1 Methanomethylovorans sp. PtaU1.Bin073
TTATGGTCATATCCTCTATCTCAAAAGAATCCCCTTCTGAAAGAGGCACATGATCAAAATCGAGATCTGCAGACCGGGGCCCATATATAGTGGCTCCGGTCCTCTCTGCCAGATCCAAGTGCCCGGATATGAAATCCGCATGCAGGTGAGTTTCAAGTATGTATGTGATCTTGGTTCCCATCTCTCTTGCAACTTCAATATATATGTCAGCATCACGACGTGGGTCGATTATGGCGCATTCCTTGTTCCCACCCAGAAAATATGAGCTGTGTGCTATCTTTTTGGTAAAGAACTGCTGTATTATCATTTAATTCACTCCCTATTTGTAATATTTGCAAGGGATACAAATAGATGACTCGTCTTATGAGATTAATACAAGGTTAGAGATCCTTTCATATTAATTATAAAATCTGTAGATAAAATCTGTAGCTAATAAAAATATAAGACTTATTTTGGGTATTGCTCCAAAAACCTTATATTTTTGGCTACCTTAAAACGATATGCACCTTATGCCGAGGGAGTAAATATTGTAGAAACTTATCTTAAAAATTGCTTAGCAAAGAATAACAGAATGATCTGGTGGTCTATCTGCTCTCTGTTCATGCATGATGGTGCATTACTACAAAGGATGAAAGGGAAATAAGATCGTTTTCTTTTCATCCACCTCCTTTGTTTCTTGAATTAACCATCGTTTGTGGGAGACATTGTTGGTAACTAGCCAATTTAGTTGTAGTACTTTAAAATTATTGCTTAATATTGTTTCAATGAGAGATTTCTACAAATATGTAGAACGGTGATATATCCAAATGCATAATACTCAGATTGTAATTAGAATCTTAACCAAAGATTAAGATCTGGTTTGAGATCATATCAAAAAAGTTAAATAAATCTTGTTTGCTACATGAATCCATGGAATGTTTTACAGGACTGGAAGTATCCCCAAGGAAGGTCGATTACCTGAAGCTACTTATTAAAAAAGAAGAGACGATGCGTACTACTGACATATCATCGGAACTCAATGTAGACCCATCCACAACAACAAAGACCCTTGCGGATCTTGCTGCCCAGGGGTATGTGGATCACGTCCCATACAGAGGAGTAAGGCTGACAGAAAAAGGCAAGGAATATGCACTATTTCTGATCCACAGGCACAACATCTTAAGCCTTCTTCTTACACATTATGGGCTTTCTGCTGAAGAATCCTGTCACGAGGTATCAAGATTCGAAGCCTATGTATCCAAAGGTGCCATTGAGAAAATATGTGCCTCTATGGGACACCCTACTGTAAGTGTCTGTGGAAAAATACCGCATGGGTCATGCAGAATTGGAGAACATTCCTGAATGAACGTAAATTTTTTTGCCCATGAATTTGGTATTAGTACAAGCTTTTTGTATAGACTAAACAAAAATAACACAGAAATTAGAGGTTGAGTATGAACAAAGTAATCAAAACATTAGCAATGGTTGCAATATGTGCCATATTGCTGTTTAGCGGATGCACTGAAAAAGTGCAGGAAAACTCTGCAGAAGCAAAAACTTCAGACGATAGATTGGTAGTTGCCGTGAGTATTCCTCCACAGGCGGAATTCGTGGAACAGATTGGAGGAGATAAAGTTCGCACCGTAGTAATGATCCCTCCAGGGGCAAGTCCGCATACATACGAACCCACTCCAAGCCAACTCAATGATCTCAGCAAAGCAGGGGTCTATGTGAAGATGGGTTCTGGTGTGGACTTTGAACTCGCATGGATGGACAAACTGTTGTCCGTGAATCCAGATATGTATATGGTGAACTCATCCAAAGGCATCAAGTTCAGAGTCATGGAAGAACATGCACATGAACACGAAGAAGAACATGCACATGAACACGAAGAAGAACATGCACATGAACACACCAGCATTGATCCACACGTCTGGACTTCACCTCAGGAAGCAAAAATAATAGTCAAGAACATATACGATGGACTTGTGACCGTTGACCCGGACAATGAGGCAACATACACACAGAACTATGATGCTTACATTGCCAAACTGGATGAAGCGGATGCTAAATTGAAAACCGCACTTGCCGGAAAAGAAGGAACCAGTTTCATTGTATACCATCCTGCATGGGGGTATCTTGCAGATGACTATGGATTGCATGAGATTTCCATCGAAGTAGAAGGCAAGGAGCCAAGCGCACAGGATATGCAAAAGCTGATAGACACCGCTAAAGAAAAAGGAATAAAGGTCGTCTTCGTACAGAAAGGATTTAGCACAGCAAGTGCAGAGACAATTGCCAAGCAAATAGGTGGTGAGGTCGTTGAGGTCGATCCACTTGCAAAGGATTATATAGATAACCTGGATAGGGTTTCTAATGCATTTGCAAAAGGACTGGCATGAATGACAGAGGTCGTAGAGCTTCATGGTGTATGGGTAAATTATGGGAATGTCACGGTACTGGAAGATATTAACCTCACAGTACATGACAAAGATTTTTTGGGTATCATTGGTCCCAACGGAGGAGGAAAAAGCACTCTCTTGAAAGTGATCCTGGGTCTAATGACCCCTGACAAAGGGGTTGTGAAGCTTTTGGGCGATAATCCGGAGAAGACGCGTAAGTATGTGGGGTATGTACCCCAATATGCCTCCTTTAATCTTACTTTTCCTATCAGCGTATGGGAAGTCGTCCTGATGGGACGCATGAACAATGTCGGTCCCTTGAGAAAATATGGTGAGAAAGACTATCAGGCCGCACAGGAAGCTTTGACAAAAGTCAAAATGCTGGAATACAAGGACAGGCAGATAAGTGAACTATCCGGTGGACAGCGACAGAGAGTATTTATTGCCAGGTCCCTTGTAACTGATCCAAAGCTCCTGATCCTTGATGAACCCGCAACAGGAGTAGACTCGGTAATGCAAAAAGAGTTCTACGAACTGTTGAAGGAACTAAAACAGCATATAGCTATAATCATGGTTTCCCATGACATAAGTGCAATTTCGATATACGTGGACAAAGTAGCATGTCTTAATAGAAAGCTACATTATCATAACTCAAAGGAATTAAGTCCTGAAGATCTCGAAGCTGCTTATGTATGTCCTGTGGAAATGCTTGCGCATGGAATGCCACACAGAGTGCTTAAGATACATTGAGGTAACAAAAACATGTTGGAGGTCCTTCAGTATGATTTTATGAGGAACGCCTTTCTCACTGCGATACTTGCAAGTATAGCCTGTGGTATCATAGGTGTTTATGTGGTTGTTAAAAAGATAGCCTCCCTCACTGGAGGCATCACTCACGCTTCCTTTGGCGGCATTGGCCTTGGTTATTTCCTTGGAACTAATCCCTTATACGGCCTTATACCTTTCAGCCTGCTTTCTGCCGTGATCATGGGACTGGTAAGCAGGCGTTCAAAAGTGTCAGAGGACACTGCTACCAGTATACTGTGGTCTCTGGGGATGGCCCTTGGTATTATTTTCATCAGCCTGACACCTGGATATGCACCTGATCTGATGACCTACCTTTTCGGAAATATACTCACTGTTTCCACATCTGACCTATATATCATGGTTGCACTTAATGCCCTCATAGTGATCATAGTATATGCATTCTACAAAGAGTTCATGGCAGTGTGCTTCGACGAGGAATTTGCATCAATGATAGGAGTTGCAGTGGAACGCATATATCTGCTGCTTTTATGCCTCATAGCTCTTACCATCGTACTGCTCATCAAAGTGGTAGGCATAATCCTCATCATAGCTTTGCTTACAATGCCAGCCAGTCTGAGCGCACATTATACACATAACCTGCGCAATATGATGTATCTGTCCATCTTCTTTGGAGCATTCTTTAGTATAATGGGCCTGATCCTTTCCTATGCTCTGGACATTCCCTCAGGCGCAACTATCATTCTTGTGATGTCAGCAGTATATATTATTCATTTTATGTATGATGGCATTAAAAATAAGGTTCATGCTTAATAGGATATGCAAAATATAAAGCTAATTTCTTAAGCGATCAATGGATATTGGTGCTCAAATGCAATCCGATCACTCCTATTATGATCAGTGCAAGGGACATGATTCTTACAAGTGTCATTGGTTCATTGAACCCCACGAACCCAATAAGTGAGATAAGCGCCACTCCAAGACCAGCCCATATAGCATAGGCAACACTTACATCGATCTTTTTCAGGGCAATGGTAAAAGACACGAAACTGATGCCATAGAACACAAATATCAATATTGATGGTAATGTTTTTGTAAATCCTTCAGACAGTTTCATGCATGTGGTCCCGCATATCTCAAATAGTATTGCAGCGGCAAGGTATAGATAGCTCATATTCCTCCTTTATGTTTTTAGATCCTGTAGAGAACTTGGATGTTGCTGTTATTCCGAAACTGAGAATTATCAACAATCTCCTGAACCACACAAGTTTTCCCAAAACAAAATTTAACAGGACAGGAATGTATTTTGTCGGCTAGGATTATAGGCTTATCGATATGGATTTCTGCAGAGCTTTTATTTGCTGCCACACCTTTTCTGGAACATCCTATTAGAATGGTATTAGAAAAAAGGCTTCAAGCCTTTTTAAAAAAACAATTTAAAAGGAACAAGTGCTTACAATTTTGCGAGTTCTTTTATCTTATTCAGTACCAAGATAGCATCTTGCCTTTTAACGTCTGCTTCATGGTTGCGACAGTATTCCAGCAGCTTTTTTCCTAATTCTTCGGAAAATAGCCCGGCCTTTATTCCATTCCGTACAACGCCAAGATAACTTCTGTGCCCATATTGTGTCCTCTTGGCCACAGCTGT
>MVQW01000059.1 GCA_002067265.1 Methanomethylovorans sp. PtaU1.Bin073
ATGGCAATTTCAAAAGTTTCGTCGGCAAAGGGAAGAATCGAAGCATCGGCCCGCAGGAAAAAAGGATTCACGATATGCCCTTTTGCTTTTGAAGATAAACTTGCCTGCTTCAAAGAAT
Source organism: Methanomethylovorans sp. PtaU1.Bin073 (assembly GCA_002067265.1). The sequence continues at coordinate 119 of MVQW01000059.1, forward strand.
CCTGGTTAACATCCACACCGGTAACATCAAAACCAGTAGACACAAGCTGATCACAGCTATAACCGCTTCCACAGCCAATATCCAACACTTTGTCACCGGGATGAGCGTAGTCATAGAATACCGATTGCAGTTTTACGGTGGAAGGAATTAATTTTGATTTTGTGTGCTGCCAGTAATTAGGGATATGCATAAACAACAATAATGAATATGGAGTAAAAGAGATGTCGCCGAGTAATAAAACAATGATGGGAAACAACCCACATTTTTAATATAGGATGTATGCTTTTGTAACCCTTATATACCATATATCGAATGATATTGCATTTCATATTCAGAGGAACTTACAATGATCACAAAGGAAGAGGTCGAACATGTGGGTTGGCTGGCCCGCATAGAGATCCATAAAAGCGAAGCACAGGCTTATGCAGAAAAACTGAATGCTGTGCTTGACTACTTCAGCCAGTTGGATGAGGTGGACACTGAGAACGTGCCACCTACCTATCATGTGGCAGATATTATTAATGTATTCAGAGAAGATGTGATCAAACCATCCATGCCACAGGAAGAGGTGCTCTCCAACACTGAAAAGAAACAGGAAGGCAACTTCTTAGCCCCAAGGATCATGTGAGGTATGAACATGGCAGGATGGGCAAATATATCACAGGTAAAGGAAAAAATTGCAGAAAAATCCGCTGAGGAGGTCACAGCATCCTACCTCGAGAGGATAAAGAAGAGCAAGATCAACGCTTACACTGCAGTATGGAATGGAGCAATAGAGGAGGCTCGAAAAATAGACGAGCGAGGGCATAACGGATCGCTTGCAGGTATCCCTATAGCCATTAAGGACAATATTTCCACTAAGGGAATAGCCACCACATGCTCCTCTAAGATATTGCAGGGATATGTACCACCCTATGACGCACATATAATAGAGAGGCTCAAGGATGCCGGAGCTATCATCCTGGGAAAGACAAACATGGATGAGTTTGCCATGGGCACGTCTACCGAATCAAGCTTTTATGGACCGACTCTCAACCCCTGGGACAAAGAACGTGTACCCGGAGGATCATCAGGTGGTAGCGCTGCCGTGGTAGCAGCGGGAGAAGCACCTATTTCAGTAGGTTCTGATACCGGGGGCTCTGTGAGATGTCCGGCCGCCTTCTGTGGAGTAGTGGGCCTTAAACCCACATACGGAACAATATCAAGGTACGGCCTCATTTCCTATGCCAACTCTCTGGAACAGATCGGACCTCTGGCAACATGTGTTTCCGATATTGCTGCTCTTATGGATGTTATAGGAGGATATGATTCAAGAGACAGCACTTCAGTAAAAACTGAGACAATATACAAGGATGCGCTTGTGGATGACGTATCCGGCCTGAAGATTGGGGTTCCTGCGGAATACTTTGGAGCAGGCATCGACCCGGCAGTAGAGAACGCAGTATGGGATGCAATTCAGCTTTTCGAGGAACTTGGTGCATCCTGGGAGCAGGTATCCATGCCTCACACATCATACGCACTTGCTGCTTACTATATCGTTGCCATGAGCGAGGCATCCTCTAACCTTGCGAGGTTCGATGGTACACGATATGGATACAGGAACGAAGGAGAGAACTGGCACGTTATGGCTTCACGCACTCGTGCAGAAGGTTTCGGTGCAGAGGTCAAGCGCAGGATACTGTTGGGAACTTATGCCCTCTCTGCAGGATATCATGATAAGTACTATTTAAAAGCCCTAAAGGTAAGAACACTTGTAAAGCAGGACTTTGACCTGGCATTCAAAGAGTTTGACTGCCTGATGACACCCACCATGCCCACCCCTGCTTTTAAGTTGGGAGAAAAGGTAGAAGACCCGCTTTCATTATACCTGGCAGATGTGAACACTGTACCCATCAACCTTTCAGGAGTGCCTTCCATATCTCTACCATGCGGATTTACAGATGGCCTTCCTATCGGGCTGCAAATAATTGGTAAACACTTCGATGAGGCTACTATATTGAAAGCTGCTTACAGCTTTGAGCAGAATACCGAACATCATACCAGAAGACCTCCGGAGGTGGCATGATGGTATATGAGAACCCTGATGGAGTGAGGATAGGACTTGAGGTCCACGTCCAGTTGAACAAACTCAACACTAAATTGTTCTGCGGTTGTTCTACAAACTACCATGACTCTGAACCAAACACTCACGTATGTCCCGTATGCCTGGGACTTCCCGGTTCACTACCGGTTATCAACAAAAGAGCAGTTGAGTTTGCTATCAAGATAGGGCTTGCATTGAACTGTAACATTGTAGAGCAAACCCAGTTCCACAGGAAGAACTACTACTACCCTGATCTTCCCAAGGGTTTCCAGACAACCCAATATGATTATCCAATTGCCAGCCAGGGAAGGATAGTCATCGAGGGCGAGGATGGCGAGCGTATCATAAGGATAACACGTGCCCATATGGAAGAGGACCCTGGAAGACTTCAACACATGGGAAGCATCGACAAATCCAAGGGCACCCTTATCAACTACAACCGCTCCGGAATGACACTTATTGAGATAGTCAGTGAGCCGGATATGAGAAGCCCAAAGGAAGCAAGGCGCTATCTGGACAAGCTGAGGAGCATTCTTGACTACCTTGATGTGTTCAACGGTGACCTCGAAGGAGCTATGAGAGTTGATGCTAACGTTTCAGTCTTTTACGGAGACCGTGTAGAGGTCAAGAATATCTCCTCCTTCAAGGGAGCAGAGAGAGCCCTGCTCTATGAGATAATGAGGCAGAAAAACCAAGTGAGGCGTGGTGGCAAGATCACCATGGAAACCAGGCACTTCGATGAAGCCAGAGGAGTTACACTTTCCATGCGTACGAAGGAAGACGAACATGACTACCGCTACTTCCCGGAACCCGATCTTGTGCCCCTGAGAGTGGCAGACTGGGTGCCTGAAGTGCAAAAGACGCTGCCTGAGCTTCCTGATGCGAAGAAGGACCGTTTCATACGAGAATACGGAATAGCAGATATGCATGCTAGGGCACTGACTACAAATCAATTTATTGCTAATTTATATGAAGTTATTGCGTCGAATAAGGATATTGACCCTAAGACTGCAGCGGTATGGGTTGCCGATATCCTGAAAGGTGAACTGAACTATCGTGATATAGCCATTCACTCACAAACAAATGAGCCTTTAGTACCTCCATATAACCATATTATATTGGGGGGACTAAACATCAAAAAGCCGGATACAGTTTTTAGGATTGATTCTGAAGATTTGATTTACATTATTGATTCTGTGAACAGAGGAGAAATTAGCGATAAGAGTGGCGTTGATGTTATTCGTTTCATGCTTGATGAAGCTGGAAAAGCCCATGAGATAATTGAAGTAAAGGGTCTGCGGAAAGTAGAGGATGACATAGTGGCGAAGGCAGTAGAAGAAGCAATTACGGAGAACCCTGAAGCTGTGGCAGATTACCTTGCAGGCAAGGAAAAATCCCTTAACTTTATCGTGGGCAAGGTCATGCAGAAGACAAAGGGACGTGCGGATGCCAAAGAGGCCAGAGAAAAAGTGCTTGAAAAGATCAAGTCATAATTTTAAAAATGAGGTGATTTACCTCATTTCTTTCTTTTTGCAATTGAGTAATTATATTAGGGGATTTGTATCTGCTCATTAATGTCCATTTCTAAGCCAACAAATGAAATAAACACTAAAGCCTATTGAACGTGCAATGGTCTTTAATTATGTCTTTCTTTTTAGTTGGTAGCCGCCCTAAATTCTTAAGACATATTGAGAACTTATTAAGAGATTAATACACAACTCAGAGTTCAATTCGAACTAACGTAGAAATTCAAATAGATATCAAAAGGCAAGTTTATTGTCACTACCTGGAAAGTTTCAAAGATTAAGGAAACGTATGAATGTCTAATAATGTTAAAGTGTACTTTGAAAAGATAAAACCTAAATAAGTAAAAAGATACTTTTTAACAGTAAAAGTTATCTTTAGTTCTTGGAGAAAGAGATACAATGGGATATTACGATATTCAACAGATTTGCCTGAATGGACATCGGATAACTAACAATTACAATTCATCACCTGAGTTTCGTCGAAAGCATTGCCCTGATTGTGGAGCTGAAACAATTTATAAATGTCCTGAATGTAATTCAAATATACCAGGAGAGCATCATGAAGATGGCGTTGTTGTATTTGGATTTCCGAAATCTGTCCCTACAAATTGTACAAACTGTGGCAACTCATTTCCTTGGGCAAAATCTAAGAGAGAGTTCTCTGCCCATGCAAGCGGAAGCCTTGAAATTGATCACATACAATTAGTGGAGAAAATTTGCTCACGATTCCATTTAGTAGCTAAGCAGCTGAAATCTCGATACTCAGACAGGGATACTTTGGTGATAAATGATGAATACGACACTCAAGATTTATTGCACTCGCTACTCCATATCTACTTTGATGATATCCGATCAGAGGAATGGACACCTAGTTATGCCGGTAGTTGCTCTAGGGTTGACTTCCTATTAAAGCAAGAACAAATAATAATTGAAGTCAAAAAAACAAGAGAGAGCCTGAAAACGAAAGATGTAGGCGAGCAGTTAATAATTGACTCTCAAAAATATCGAACACATCCTGATTGCAAAATATTATTTTGCTTCGTTTACGATCCAGATGGTTGGATAGCCAATCCAAGAGGATTAGAGAATGATTTAAATAAAAAGGATAACGATTTCGAAATCAAGGTTCTTATTGTCCCAAAAGGACATTAGGTAAAAAGAAATATGTTTTCAATAGAGTATCTTTGCTCAATAAATACTAAAACGACGATTTTAAAGATAAGTAACAGTATATAACTATTGTTAAACTCCGAAAAGCTGCGTTCGCGCCAAAACAATTATATGTCTTAAACTTCATGTAACCAGCCTACTATTAGGATCATTTATTCCATATCATCAAGGTG
>MVQW01000060.1 GCA_002067265.1 Methanomethylovorans sp. PtaU1.Bin073
TACGATTGTAAGACCCATGTAACCATAGGCTAAGTATGCATAGTTACCCGAGACAGCAACACCGGATGCAAATCCGGAAGCATCATATTGTCCTGCTGTTTCTAGATCTGCAGGATTAGTAATATTTACTATTGCAAGACCACTTCTGCCAAAGGCTGTATATGCATAGTTTCCTGATACTGCAACATCATATGCATATCCGGCAGTATCATCGTATACTTCTACACTGCTAGGTGAAGTTTTATTAGTAACATCCACTACTACAAGATGAGACGCGCTACCATCAGCGATATACGCATAGTTTCCTGATACTGCAACAGCAAGAGCAGTCGCTCCTATATCAAGCGATCCTGTAATTATAGGACTTGCTGGATTTGTGGTATCTATAATTACTAGTCCATTAGAATCGTCAGCCACATATGTATAATTTCCTGAGGTGGCGACATCTAATGCATTTCCAGTAGTATCACGAGTTCCTCTAATTGTTGGGTTTGCCGGATTAGTGATATCGATGATCACAAGCCCATTGGCTCCATCAGCTACGTATGCATAATTGCCTGACAATATAACACTAGACGAGTACCCAGCAGTATTATATGTTCCTTTAAGGCTTGGTGCATCTGGGTTTGATACGTCTACAACTACAAGCCCGTCGTATCCTTCAGCTATGTATGTATAGTTTCCTGATACTGCAACACCATAAGCAGAACCCGATGCATAATTTCCTCTAATAGTTGGTATTGCCTTATTTGTGATATCTACTATCACAAGTCCATTTTCTCCATTGGCTACATATGCATAATTTCCTGATACTGCAATATTATTGACCAATGCTGGGGTAGTTACCCTTCCAACTCTTGAAGGGTTAGCAGAATCAGTGATATCGATCACTAGCATATCCTGTCCCTGTCCAACGTATGCATAATTTCCGTCAACTGCAACATTATACACACTTCCTCCGTAGTGACCGGAAAAATCCTGCTCTTGTATTAACAGAGCATTGCTGATACCGTTATCAGCATAAAGATCATTGTACTGGCTGACAAAACTCACATCGAGTTTTTCAGCTGAGCTAACTCCTGTGATCATCATCAGACAAAATAGTATCAGTCCAAAATAGATTGGACTACTTAGTTTGAGTGGCATTCTATATCACCAGTCCACAGATATTTTCACATTCATTGGATTCTGCATGCCTGAGAACAGTCTAACACTCTCACTACTGATGGAACTATTTCCATTCAGTAACGGAAGTTTTTCGCTTTCTGAACTATAATACCCAAGACCGCTTGAAAGGATACCTGATGCGATCAGAAGTATCACATGAGTAGATATCTGTTTTTGCATGATCGATACCGTTGAATTGTTTTACCATTTCTCTTTTTTAAGAGAATGGAGTTCACTTCTATATTTATCTATATTAAAATATCTCTAAACTAATATGTGCTCATTATTATAATGATGAAATGCATTCAATGACTTTAAATGCTTTCATCTAGAATTGAAATAAAAATAAATCATAAAAACATGAATCTAAAGAGACTAAAGGTAACTTTTAATTATAATCTCTTGATTAATTATCATTAACTTCGGGTGGGTGTGCTATAATGGCAACGATTAAGGTGTCCTGTATTCAGATGAATATCGCACAATGTTCTAAAGAAAAGAACATTGAAAAAGCCCTTCTTATAACAAAAAATGCAATAGACTCTGGTGCCAAGATAATAGTATTGCCTGAAGCTTTTTCAACTGGTTTTTGTTATAAAGATCTTGAATCAATAGCTGAAAGTTCAGTATCTCAAAGAGTTGAAGAATATCCTACAATAGCAGAGCTATTAGACTTCTCGAAGATACATGATTGTGTGGTAATAGGTTCTATTATAGAGAAGAATACTGAAAATACTAGCGTTAACAAATACCATAATCTAGGTTTTTGCATAGAATCAGGGATTCTAAGTGGAATTTATAGGAAGACTCATCTTTATGGAATGGAAAAAACACATTTTTCAAGGGGAGAACTAATATGTCCAATAAAACTTGAAAAACTTGGGATTACGATTGGACTTCAGATTTGTTTTGAGATCAGATTCCCAGAGGTATCAAGAAGATTGGTGCTGGCAGATGCTGAGATCCTAATAACGGTTGCTGAATTTGCAAATCCAAAATTAAATCAATGGAAAGCCCTTGTAACTGCAAGGGCCATTGAAAACCAGATTCCTCATATTGCTTGCAATCGCGTAGGTACAGCCCATTTAGCTTCATATTTTGGTAATTCTATGATAGTCAATGCATGGGGGAATGTCAAAGCTGAAGCAGGAAATGAAGAGTGTTTTGTCGTGGGGGAGATTGACATGGATGAAACACAGAGGATTCGCGGCAAAGTCTCGTTATTAGATAATAGACAGTTAGATCTGTACTAAACTTGAGAGAACTGCGTTAAGAATACTCTAGCATTTAAAATTTATTTGAGATATTTGCGTACCTCACCTATATTCAGTTAGGATTTAATGAATTGACAACTTACAGTATTTATTAACAATAAGTCCCAATAAGTTAAAATTAATCATTATTGATAGTATAAATATTTATATTTATACACATTACTAACAGTGAATCTTGGAATGCAGATTCAAGTCAATTTCGAATTATAACAAGGAGTTAAAACTGTGATTAGAGATACACCTGTTATTGAATTAATTCGATATTTAGTATTGATTACCACAACCTTATATACAAAAACAACAATTGTGCTGCATTCCATACATAATCCAACCAAAAAAATATATCTGATGCATCAGGTCCAAGGGAGGAAAGTTGGTGGCAGAGAATAAATACGTGTACTTTTTCGGCGGTAATAAGACAGAAGGAAGAAACAGTATGAAAGACCTGCTGGGTGGCAAAGGCGCAAACCTGGCAGAAATGGCAAATCTTGGCATTCCAGTGCCACCTGGTTTTACTATCACAGCTGAAGTCTGTGTTCAGTATCTCAAAGATAATATTTATCCTGCAGGACTGCTGGAGCAGATTGATGCTGCTATTTCAAGTCTTGAAGAGGTATCTGGGAAAACATTCGGTAACGATGGCAATCCACTGCTCGTGTCAGTACGTTCAGGCGCACGTGTTTCAATGCCAGGAATGATGGACACGGTTCTAAATCTGGGAATGAACGATGAATCTGTTCTTGGCCTTGCAAAGAGTACCAACAACCCCAGATTTGCTTATGATAGTTACAGGCGTTTTCTTACAATGTTCGGAGATGTCGTTCTGGGTATTGAGCATGACAAGTTCGAACATACATTGAGTGAGAAAAAACGTTCTTTAGGCGTTAGGCAGGACACAGAACTCGGTGTAGATGCTCTTAAGGAACTTGTGGAAGATTTTAAACAGATTATAGAAAACGAAACCGGTGAAAAGTTTCCACAGGATGCACGCAAACAGCTCATGATGGCTATAAATGCTGTTTTTGAGTCATGGAACAACCAGCGTGCTATAACCTACCGTAAACTGAACAATATTCCTGCAGACTGGGGTACTGCAGTCAATGTGCAGTCAATGGTTTACGGAAACATGGGTGAAACATCTGGTACAGGTGTTGCTTTCACAAGAGACCCTGCAACCGGACAAAAACGTTTCTATGGGGAATACCTCATTAATGCTCAGGGAGAAGATGTCGTAGCAGGTATCAGGACCCCCAGCCCGATTTCTACTCTGAAAGAGGTAATGCCTGATGCTTTCAAACAGCTTGAAGATATCTATTTCAAATTGGAGACTCATTTCCGCGACATGCAGGATATTGAGTTTACCATTGAGCAGGGCAAATTATACATGTTGCAGACACGTAATGGAAAACGCACTGCTGCTGCTGCAATAAAAATTGCAGTAGACATGGTTGAAGAAGGTCTAATTGACAAGAAAACTGCTCTTTTAAGGATAGATCCTAATCAGATTGACAAATTATTACACCCGATGGTAGACCCGAATGCAAATCTTAAGGCAGCTGCAACAGGACTTCCTGCTTCTCCCGGAGCTGCAGTGGGTAAGGTTGTTTTCACTGCTGAACATGCGGAAGAAATGGCAGAGGCCGGTGAAAAGGTAATCCTTGTACGTGCTGAAACCTCTCCCGAAGACATTGGTGGTATGAATGCAGCAGAAGGTATTCTTACCGTACGTGGCGGAATGACGTCTCATGCTGCAGTGGTTGCCAGAGGTATGGGTAAACCATGTGTCGCAGGATGCGGTGATGTTGTAATCGATATTAAGAACCGTGTCTTCTATGCAGGTTATTGCATGGTAAATGAAGGCGATTATATCTCTATTGACGGTTCAACGGGCCGTCTTATAATAGGAAAAGTCCCTCTTATTACACCTGAAGTGAGCGGAGAACTTAAGACCGTTCTACAATGGGCAGATGAAGTGAGGACCCTGGGTGTAAGGACAAATGCCGATACTCCTAATGATGCTAAGGTTGCCAGGGATTTCGGTGCCGAAGGAATCGGCTTATGCCGTACAGAACACATGTTCTTTGGTGAAAACCGGATTCCGGTTGTAAGAGAAATGATCATGGCCGACAGTGAAGCCTCAAGAAGAAGTGCTCTTGCAAAGCTTCTTCCTATGCAGAGAGAGGATTTTGTTGGCATATTCCGTGCTATGGACGGTTACCCTGTAACTATCCGTTTGCTTGACCCACCACTTCACGAATTCCTTCCAAATCATGAGGAAGCAAAAGAGAAATTAATGGAACTTGAGAGTAAAGGTGCTTCAGCAGAGGAGATTAACAGAGTTAAGAAAGTAATGGATAGGGTAGAATTCTTAAAAGAAATCAACCCGATGCTCGGTTTCAGAGGATGCAGACTTGGTGTAGTGTACCCCGAGATTTATGAAATGCAGGTACAGGCTATTATTGAAGCTGCTTGTGAGCTTGCCAACGACGGTATGTCCATTGTGCCAGAGATAATGATCCCTCTTGTATCTCACGTTAAAGAACTGCAGATCGTCAAAAAGCAGGTTGTAAAAATAGCAAGTGATGTCATGGCAGAAAAAGGTGTAAAAATTAATTACAAGATAGGTACCATGATAGAACTTCCAAGGGCTGCACTT